>JAKLFG010000013.1 GCA_022711315.1 bacterium
GGGGACGAGAACGCGAACAATATCGCAAAATGGGACGGCAGCACATGGAGTGCTCTTGGAAGTGGCGTGGGCGATTCTGTGTACGCTCTTGCCTCCGATGGAGAAGGGAACATCTATGTCGGGGGAGATTTTGAAAGTGTGGACGGTCTCGAATTGACAAGAAGCATCGCAAGATGGGACGGGATGTCGTGGAGTTCTACCGGTAGCGATTTCGAGGGATCCGTCTACTCTCTTGTCTTTGACGGGAACGGTACCCTTTATGCCGGAGGATGGAGGCTCTTTGGTGCGGCACACGATATCGCTCAATGGAGTGCTTTAAGTGGGTGGGCGCCGTTCGGAGGAGGAAGCGACGATGGCTTTGTTCAATCCCTTGCCGTCGACAAAAATGAGAATCTTTATGCCGGAGGATGTTGCCCGAAGACCTACGGCGGTTATGCCGTCATGACCTACTATACCTCTAGGATATATCCCGGCGGACGGATCACGCTGGGAACGGGAACTAATGAAATGGTCTATGCCCTTGCCATCGATGAGAACGATATCCTTTATGCCGGTGGGCGCTTCACTGAAACGGACGGTATACAGACAAATCATTTCGCGACATGGGACGGTTCGTCATGGGCCGCACTCGGTACCGGTGGTATAAACGAAGTTGTCAATGTTCTGTCGGTCGATGAAAACGGGAATCTCTATGCTGGGGGATGGTTCACCACCGCAAGCGATATCAAAGCGAATTATCTCGCAAAATGGAACGGCGACATATGGGATGTACTGGGATTCGGTATGAGCAATCCGGTCACGGCCCTTGCCGTCGGCACGGGCGGACATGTGTATGTCGGAGGGTATTTCTCCAAGGCGGGCACTACGGCGGCAAATCGTATCGCACACTGGAACGGTTCGTTGTGGAGTGCTCTTGGATCAGGAATGGATGATATTGTTACGGCTCTTGCGATCGATGCCGAAGGAAACCTTTACGCGGGTGGCTATTTCGAAACGGCGGGCGAAGTAATGGTGCATTATATCGCGGAATGGGATGGTTCCTCTTGGCTTGCGCTCGGAAGCGGAATGAACAGCGTTGTTTCCGCTCTGGTGTTTGATACAAGCGGGGCGCTCTATGCAGGCGGCAGTTTCACAATGGCGGGTGGTGTAGAGGCAAATCGTATCGCTAAATGGGACGGCACCTCGTGGGTCCCGCTCGGAACCGGCATGAACGACGATGTCTGGGCCCTTGCCTGCGACACCAGTGGAAATCTCTATGCGGGAGGTCAGTTCACAACGGCAGGAGGGATAACGGCGAACCAGATAGCGAAATGGGACGGAGACTCATGGAGTTCGCTGGGAAGCGGCATGAACCATATGGTCGCTGCTCTTACCTTTGACGAGAGAGGAAACCTTTACGCGGGCGGTTCTTTTACGGAAGCGGGCGGTTCTCCAGCGAATCACATCGCGCGGTGGAACGGAAATGTTTGGGCCACTCTCGGAAAGGGCGTAGATAGTCCGGGTGATGCGTATATCGCTGCTCTGGCCTTTGATGGTGAGGATTCTCTTTATGTCGGAGGTTCTTTTATCACTGCGGGTGACAAGGTAAGTCCTTATCTCGCCGAGTATATTCTTCATTTGTCGAATGGTGTTGCCTGTGACCCGGACTTTGACTGCGCTTCCGGCTTTTGCACCGATGGTGTCTGTTGTGTTGTGGCGAACTGCAACGATAACGACCCCTGCACCGTCGATTCTTGTGCAGCGAACGGTGAGGGCACCTGTTCGCATCTTGCCGGGAATGAAGGAGGCTCCTGTGACGACGGCGAGCCCTCCACCGTAAACGACATTTGCACCGATGGTGCCTGTGCGGGAACTCTTGAGGGACTGTGCGGTACCGAAATTGAAATAGCCCCGTTACCTTACATGACGACTGGGACGACCGTTGGTCGGCCGAACACGATTAACACCTACGGTTCCTCTTGCGGGGATGGCAGTAAGCCTAGCTCGGACATCGTATATATGCTTGAGGCTCAGGCGGGAATTAAATATCAGATACGGGTTTCTCCAGAAGCCGAATATGATGTTGTTCTCACGCTTATCGGTGCCTGTCAGAATAAAGAAAGGTGTTTAGGATATGCCAGCGGCGGCGGCGGCGGAGAAACAGAAGCACTCATATATTCACCAACCTCGACACAAACTATTTATATCGTCTTGGAAGGAAGGACCGGCACCGAAAGCGGTTCCTACGAGATCAGCGTGATGACCGTCGAACAACCCGACGACCCACCGATCCCCGACATGGACGCGGTAACCGAACCGGATGACATGGACATAATGATCGACGAAACCATTGACGAACTTCACCTAGACAGTGCCGTTGTTGATGAAACCTCGGACGAAGACATAGCCGGCGATGCCATGACCACCGATGATGGTATTCCGCCTGATACGGACGAGACCACGGACGACACGATCAACGACGAACCAGACGCCGACACCGACACCGACTCACCTCTCACGACTCACGACTCACTTGTCACCGACACCGACCCCACCAAGCCGACCAACGACGGCTGCGGCTGTTCGCTCCTCTTCTGACCGATACGCCGGAGCGGCGCTCTCCCCTATTACCCTGTATTATTTCGCTTCCCTATTTTTTGACAAACCGAAGTTGAAATGGTAGGGTGCGCCCATGACGGACCCAAATATCCCCCGGCCGACGCCGGTACCCGAGGGACTCTCCCGGGAACTGGAACTTAAAGAAAAGAAAGACCCGTTCATCGGCCAGACCGTCAGCGAACGCTATGTGATCACGAGCCTCATCGGGTCGGGCGGCATGGGGAATGTCTACCTCGCCGAGCATGTGCTCCTGAAAAAGAAGGTCGCGCTCAAGATACTCCATTTCGAACTCTCGAAGAACAAGGACACCGTCGAGCGGTTCAAGCGCGAGGCGATCGCGGCCAGCAACATCGGCCAGTCCAACATCGTCGATGTGACCGATTTCGGCTACACCGAACAGGGCAACGCCTTTTTCGTGATGGAGTATGTCGAAGGCGAGTCGCTCGCCGACATCATCAAAAAGCGCGCCCCGCTCCCGCTCCACCATGTCATCGCGATATCGGCCCAGATAGCGCTCGCGCTCTACAGCGCCCACAGCAAGGGCATCGTCCACCGCGACATGAAGCCGGAGAACATCCTCATCACCTCGAAGAACGAGATATCGCCCTTCGTCAAGATCGTCGATTTCGGCATCTCGAAGATCATCGGCACCGGCGTCACCTCCCGCAAGGAACGGACGCTCACCAAGGCGGGCGCCATCTTCGGCACCCCCGAATACATGTCGCCGGAACAGGCGGGCGGCCAGCAGGTCGACACGCGGACCGACATCTATTCGCTCGGCGTCATGATGTACGAAATGAGCACCGGCAAACTGCCGTTCTCCGATCAGAACTACATGAAGGTCCTGCACAAGCACCAGTACGAGATACCCGACCTGCCCTCGTCGAAGGAGCACGGGGTCCCGCCCGAGATGGACGCCATCATCATGCGCTGTCTCGAGAAGACGGCGGGGAACCGCTACCCGACGATGCTCGACCTGCTCGCCGACCTCAAGAAGGTGTACGGCCAGCACAAACTCGAGAAGCAGATAAACCTCGCGTTCCTCCTGAACTCGACCGTCATCCTGCGGGCCGAGGGCGAGGCGCCCGACACGGCGCTGCCTCCCCCTTCCGAGCGCGACATGCTCAGGATGCTCAACCAGGAGACCATGGCGGGCCGGGGGCGCAGCGACACCGTCGCCCCGACGCGCAAGAAATCGGTACTGGTCACCGCCGTCATCATACTGGCGCTCCTGCTCGTCGCCGGCATCCTCTTCTACCGCGCCTTCATCAGGCCGGACCGCGTGCTGGTCGCCGAACGGACACCGCAGGAGGCGCAGAAGCCCCTCCCCAAGCCCGACCCGGTCCCCGATAAACAGCGGCCCGAACCCGAGAAAAAGCCCCTTCACGCGACGCAGACGCAGAAAGGCGGCAAGGCGACCGCCAAGAAGACGATAACGCTCAAGGTCAACTCCAACCTCGCGGGGGTCACCGTGGTGAACAACGAGACCGGCAAGGTGCTCTGCGCCACCCCGTGCGTCACGAAGATACCCAAGGACCCGGGCGGCGTCATGGTGCTCGGCTTCCAGAAGGACGATTTCAATATACGGCCCATGGCGATAGCGCTCGACCGCGATATCACGGTCAATGTCGATCTCAAGCAGAACTGAGGTCCGGGAACCCGGGAGGAGGAACGCATGTCCAAGAAGATCTTCGTGATAGACACCAATGTCATCCTGTCTGACCCGAAGGCGATATTCCACTTCGAGGAGAATGACATCGTCATCCCGCTCGTGGTCATCGAGGAACTCGACAAGTTCAAGAAGGACATGAACCAGATCGGGCTCGCGGCCCGGTCGTTCGCCCGCTACATCGACAGCATCCGCAAGCGGGGCAGTCTGCTCGACGGGGTGCAACTCAAGGAGGGCGGGTCCATCCGCATCGTGCTCGCGTCGCAGGTCGATCTGCCCAATCTCGACCTCGGCGGCTCGCACGCCGACAACATCATCCTCTCGAGCGCCTACCGCGTCACCAAGGAGAACCCCGGGGTGCCGGTGGTGCTCGTCAGCAAGGACATCAACATGCGCATCAAGGCCGATGCGCTCGGGATACAGGCGGAGACCTACAAGAACGAAACGGTCAACTTCACCAGCCTGCCCAAGGGCTTCGCCCCGCTCGATGTGGACGGCGCGATCATCGACCGGATACACCAGCAGAAGAAACTGCCGCTCGACGATCCGGCGGCCGAACCGTTCCGCAAGGGATATTCGAACCAGTTCTTCATCCTCAAGGACCTCGCGAACGAACAGCACCAATCCATCGTCCGCATCGACCCGTTCGACAACTGTCTCGTGCCGCTCAAGCAGTACAAGTCGGTCTGGGGCATATCGGCGCGCAATGTCGGGCAGAAACTGGCGCTCGACCTGCTGCTCGACGACCGGGTGAAACTGGTGTCGCTCATGGGCATCGCCGGCACCGGCAAGACCCTGCTCGCCATCGCGGCGGGGCTCGTGAAGTGTCTCGACGAGGGGGTGTACACCCGCATGCTCGTCACCCGCCCCATCTACCCGATGGGCCGCGATATCGGGTACCTGCCGGGCACCATCAACGAGAAACTCAAGCCGTGGATGCAGCCGGTGTTCGACAACCTCGAATACCTGCTCGCCGGGTATGACTCGGCGAACCTCGGCAAGATGCACGACCTGATGAGTTCGGGCGTCATCGAGGTCGAGGCGCTCACCTACATCCGCGGTCGCAGCATCCCGGAGCAGTTCATCATCGTCGACGAGGCGCAGAACCTCACGCCGCACGAGGTGAAGACCATCGTCTCGCGCGCCGGCGAGAACACCAAGATCGTGCTGACCGGCGACCCGTTCCAGATAGACAATCCCTACATGAACGAATCGAACAACGGGCTTTCGTACATCGTGGACAAATTCAAGGAATTCCAGCTCGCCGGTCACATCATCCTCGAGAAGGGCGAACGGTCGGCGCTCGCGAACGCCGCGGCGGAGTTGCTGTAGGATGCTGATCGCCCTCATATCGGATATCCACGGGAACCTGCCGGCGCTCGAGGCGGTCATCCGGCGCATCGTCGAGTTGCGCCCCGACCGGCTCTACTTCCTCGGCGACGCGGTCGGTTACGGCCCGTGGCCCGCCGAATCGGTGGAGATACTGCGGCGCAATGTGCACGGCGCGGTGCTCGGCAACCATGACGCCGGCGTGGTCCGGAAGACCGATGTGTCCAACTACTTCGACGCCATCCGCTATGTCATCGAATGGTCGCGCGAACAACTCGACGATACGCAGAAGGACTTCCTCGGCAAACTGAAATATGTCCTGAACGACGACTCGGGACTCCTGCTCTGCTCCCACGGTTCGCCGCGCCAGCCCGAGCAGTTCGATTACATCTACAGCAAGGACACCGTCGAGCCGCTGTACGAGATCGAGCCGTTCCTGCGGCGCGTCACCTTCATGGCTCATTCCCACCTGTTCAGTTATTTCGTGCTGACCGGCGAAGGGCGCACCATCGAACTCGACCTTTCGTCGGGCCAGATAGATATCGATTTCCCCTATCCCTCGGTCTGCGTCATCGGGTCGGTCGGCCAGCCGCGCGACGGCGACAGGCGCGCCGGCTTCGTCACCTTCGACACCGAGAAGATGACGGTCATGTTCCACCGGGTCGAGTACGCGGTCGAGCGGACCGTTTCCCAGATACGGAAACTCAAACTGCCCCGCAGTTTCGCCGACCGCCTGCTGGAGGGACGCTGATGACGCTCTACTGGCACCTGTTCGACGAACCGGTCGAATACGGCGAAGCGCTCCGCCTGCAGGAACGCCTGCGCGATGAGGTGCTCGGCGGCGAACTCGGCGACGGCATCGTGCTTTTTCTCCAGCACCGCCCCGTCTACACGCTCGGGTTCCGCGGCGACGAGCGCCACATCCTTCTGCCTCCCGAGGAACGGGAGCGGCGCGGCATCGCCGTGTACCGTACCCGGCGCGGCGGCGATGTGACCTACCATGGACCCGGTCAACTCGTGATATACCCCATCATCGACCTGCGCCGCGCGCGGTTCGCCTCGATCAGGGAATTCGTCGTCTTCTGGGGGACCGGACTGGCGCGGACACTTTCCGACCGCTACGGCATCCCGGCGCGCTGGGATGAAACGAAGACCGGCGTCTGGGTCGGCCGCAACAAGATAGCGGCGGTCGGCGTCCATGTGAAGAAGGGGGTCGCCGCCCACGGCTTCGCGCTCAACATCGACCCCGATCCGGCGCACTTCGCCGGCATCGTCCCGTGCGGCATCACCGACGGCGGCGTGACCTCCATCAAACGGGAACTGGGCCGCTGCCCCCGGCACGAAGAACTGGCGCGAGATCTCCTGTCGCTCCTCGCGGAGCGGTACGGCACCGATAACCTGAAGGAGTACCCCCTGTCATGAAAAGAGTCGTCGTCTTTTCGCTCTGCCTCCTCGTCGCGGCCGCCTGCGCCTCGACCGGCACCGCCGACCCCGCCAAGACCCCGCAGGACCACCGGGTGTCGGCCCTGCGTTACCTGCCGCTCGCGGTGGGCAACAGTTGGACCTACACGGTCGATTATCTCGGCCAGACGGGCGAGATGACGATACGGATAGAGCGCGAGGAGAACGGCTGGTTCATCGACAACCGCGGCACCGCGCTCACCGCCGACCGGCACGGGATCCGCGACCGCGACCGCTACCTGCTCACCTTCCCGCTGCAGGAGAAACGGGCGTGGGTCGCCCTCACCGGCCCCACCCGCAACGAGACGCGGACCATCGTCGCCATCGACGATCCGGTGGAGACGCCCGCCGGGAATTTCGAGGGGGCGGTGGTCGTCGAGACGACCGTCAACCCGCAGAAAGGCATCTTCTTGAAATCTCTTCATTATTTCGTCCCACGGGTCGGCATCGTGAAGATAGAGACCTTTGTGGAGGATACCGCGGCCGGGACCAAAAAACGGCAGACGATGACGCTCCTGAAGAGCCGGGAGATAAAAAATGACCCGAAAAATTGACATTTACTATAAATGATTGTTATATAATTAGCATGAAATTGTACAACAATTACATATAACTTTATGTAAGTGTGAGGGCGCCATGAAGAACTTGCTGATCTCACTTGCTTTTTTGTTCTCGCTGTCGCTGGTCGCCTACGAGGCGCCGGGGAGCGTCGAAGAGGTGCCGGTCCCGCCGTTCATCGATGTGGAGAAGGCCGATTTCACGCAGGCCCCCGACGAGCATGAGGTCACCGGCGGCGACACGCTGTGGGACCTTTCCGAAAAATACCTCAAAAGCCCGTGGTATTGGCCCAAGGTGTGGTCCATCAACCCCCAGATAAAGAACCCGCACCTCATCTATCCCGGCGACAAGGTCTATTTCCGCGGCACCGGCGAGATCATGATGCCCCCGACGAACGAAGGGGGGCTCGCGATCGGCGGCGAAGGTGAATCGTCGGAGGATCTTGAGACCGACGAAACGGCCCGCACCGGCAAGACGCTCGACGACAAGCCGGAGAACTACAAGAACTATGTGAAACTGGGCGGCAAATACCGCGTCGACCGCTTCACCCAGATCGAGGACACGGTGCTTGATGTCCCCTATCGCGGCTATGTCGCCGACGAAACGCTCAAGCAGGCGGGGAAGATCATGGCGGCCTTCGACACGAAGGAACTGCTCGCCACCGAGGACTCCTGCTATGTGCAGTTCACGGGAAAGAAGCATGCGGTCGGCGACTATCTTGAGTTCTTCCGCGTGGTCGAGGAGATCACCCATCCGGTCACCAACGATGTGGTCGGCAACCATATCGAGATAACCGGCAAGGGCAAGATCATCGACATCAACAACGATGGCATCGCGACGGTCCGCATCATCAAGGCCTACACGGCGGTCCAGCGCGAGGACAGCGTCCGCGAATTCCAGGAACGCCGCCCCAACATCAAGGTGGAGCAACTCGACAACAAGAAACTGCAGACGATCGTCCTTTCGGGTTACGACCCGGTGACGATGTTCGGCGACGGCTATCTGATCTATCTCGATAAGGGCGCCAAAGAGGGGCTCGTCGAAGGGAACATGCTGACCATACACCGCCGTCAGGACGGACTCGATACCCTCGACGACGACGATGTCGCCAAACTGCCGCTCGAGCCGATCGGCGAGGTGGTGGTCGTCCTGACCGAGGCGCACACCTCGGTCGCCATCATCACCAAGAGCATTCTGGGCATCGAACGGGGCGATATCGCGACGGCCACGATCTTTGAGTAACCGCACACTCATCCTTTCGATCCTCGCCGTACTTTTCTTCGCGGCGGGGGGATTTTTCCTGCTGAACCTGCTGTTCCTCGATGCCTACCGGATGCCGACGGTGTCCACGCAACAACTCCGTGTCGCCGAGATGGCCCGCGACCTCGAGATCCTGCATGAGACCGTAACGAACACCGAGAACACCGATCCCGCGACCATTCGACCGGTCCTGTTCCGGCTGAAAGAGCACTACGAGACGATCTTTGGCGAGATAACAGCCGACCTCGACCCTCTCCTCAAGAACCGTTTCGCCGACTATCACACGCGGATCTGGCCGGCGATGGAGCGCTGGAACGCCGCACCGGGGACCGGAGAGATCGATCCGGTGCAGGTGCGTAGCGATCTGAAGGCGCTCCGCAAGATAGTCCTGCTCGCCGCCAAACGGCTCGAGAAGGAATCGCTCGCCGAGCGGCGCGGCGCGATACTCCGCTCGGCCCGCTTCGCCGCCGCATCGTTCGCCGTCGCGATCGCCATCGGGCTCTTCGGCATCATCGCGGCGCGGCGGTCCCGTCAACGGCGTGACGCGAGCGCCGCCCCGGCCGAACCACCGACCGACAACCCCGCCGGGAACCCGCCGCCGAAAGAGCACCGGCGCGAACAACTGCTCCTGAAACGGTATCGCGACATACTCGATTCCCTCCCGGACGGCGTGGTGGTGAGCGATGCCTCTTCGGGCCGCGTACAGTTCATCAACCGCACCTTCCGCGACCGGTTCGCCGTCGGTCAGGACCAGATAGGAGAAACGGTCGCCGCGCTGGCGGAAAAGAGCGGGATGGCGATAGCGGAGCCGGGAAAACTCACGGCGCACGACACGGTCTACTGGCGCGACATCACGGAGGTGGGCGGCGCGGTGCTCCACCTTGTTCGCGACATGACCGAGCAGGACCGGCTCTCGAATCGCCTCATGAGCGCCGAACGGCTCATATCGATCGGCGAGATCGCCTCGAAGGTGACCCACGAGATACGCAACCCGCTCTCGACGATAAAACTCAATGTCGAGTATGTCGCCGATCACGCGCACGATCTTTCCCCCGAAGAACTGTCGGCATCCATCGCGCTCATCGTCAAGGAGGTCATCCGGCTCGAGGAGATAACCGACCGCTACATGGGCATGGTGCGGTACCGCGCCGATGAGGAGTCGCCTTCCCGCACCCCGCTCCGCGACGCGGTGGCGGAGGTCACGCGGTTCCATGAGAGCGAGTTCCGCACCCGTGACATCGCGCTGACGGTCGGCGACCTGCCCGCCGTCGAACTCGGGATAGCGTTCAACTCGTTCCGCGAGGTCCTGCTCAACATACTCAAGAATGCGTGGGAGGAACTCGACCGGCGCGGCGCCGTGGCGATATCGGGCGATATCGCCGACGGGAAGGTGCGTCTGTTCGTGGATGATAGCGGCCACGGCGTCCCGGCGGCCGAGCGGGAGAAGATATTCCGCAATTTCTACACGACCAAGCCGGGCGGCACCGGCATCGGGCTGTCGCATTCGCTTAAACTGGTCACCGAGGCGGGCGGGGACATAGCGGTCACCGATTCGCCGCTCGGCGGCGCCCGTTTCGTCATAACGATACCCCGGGGCTGAGCGACCGCCGGGACACGGCGACCGTCACTCCCAATCTTTCCAGACCGGATCGAAACCGCGCGCCCGGAGCGCCGCCGCGACCTCGGCGGGACCACGCGCATCTTCCACCTCGAACTGGGCGAGCGCCCCCTTCCGCGTCCCGTAGCCGCCGGGGACCGTCGAACTGCCGGCCGACAGATTGGTGAAACCGATCGGTACGGCGGCGTCGCGGAACGCGGGCGCTTCGCGGGTCGAGAGCGACATCGGCGTCTCGGGGAACAGGAGCCGGAGCGCGCAGACCATCTGCAGGAATTCGCGGTCACCGACCGGGTGCGGGCCGCCCGCGACCCCTTCGGCCTTGCGGATGCGCGGGAAACTTATGGAGAACTCGGCGCGCCAGTGATGTTTCTGCAGGAACGAAAGATGCTGGGCCAGCGCCAGCGTTTCGTAACGCCAGTCATACAGTCCGAGCAGGAACCCGATGCCGATCTTCGCGATGCCGGCCCGGGCCCCTCGTTCCGGCGTCGAAAGCCGCCGGTCGGGATCGCTTTTCGGGCCTCGCGGATGTTCGGCGGCATAGGTGGCCCGGTGATGGGTCTCCTGATACACATAGAGTCCATCGAGATGCGCCTCGGTGACGAGCCGCCGGTACGCCGCCTCCTCAAGCGGCGCTATCTCGATGGAGACCGATCGGAACCCGATGTCGTGCAGATCGCGGATGACCGGGACGAGGAACGAGGGATCGGCGCTCTCGGGGTGTTCCCCCGCGACGAGCAGGAGGTTGGTGAAGCCGTGGGCGCGGATCGCCCGGCCCTCCCGCAGTATCTCCTCGCGCGACAAAAAGACCCGCGGCACCTTGTTGCCGGCATTGAACCCGCAGTAACGACAGTGGTTGATGCAGCGGTTGTCGTAGTAGAGCGGGATGTAGAGCGACAGCGCGTAGCCGAACCGGCGTCGGGTGATCCGCGCGCTCTCGGCGGCAAGACGCGCAAAAAGCGTATCGTCCATCGCCGGAGAGAGAAGCGTCGCGAGGTCGTCGGGCGAAAGATGCTCCTGCCCGAGCACCGCGGCGATGTCGAGCGCCGTGGCGGCAAGAGCGCGGTCGCGGAGACGCAGGGTACGCTCTTCGTCGAGATGGAAAGTGTTCCCGTTCATGGGGAACACTCTATGTCGCCGGAGAGGCAAGTCAAGGAAGAGAATTGCAAATACGGCGAACCCCGCGTATAGTGACGACGGAACGGTATGAGGCACCCATGGATATCCCGAACTTTTTCCCCGGCGACCGCTACGATACGCCCGATGGCGTCGCGCGACCGGTCGGCGACCGGCTGCTCCTCGGAAGCCGCTGGTACTTCTATCTCATGATGCTCGACATCCAGCGGCGCTACTCGGCGATCGCGCGGACCGGCGGTTACGACCGCGCCGCCTGGGTCCGTAGCAGCATCGAGGCCTTCCGGCTGCTCGAATCGGTCGGGTGCCGGTTCCGCCTGAGTGGATTGGACCATCTGCGTCGCGATCCCGCCAAGCCGCTGGTCATCGCGGGCAACCACATGTCGACGCTCGAGACGATGGTGTTCCCCGGCATCATCGGCGGCCTGCGTCCCGTCACCTTCGTCATCAAGGAGAACATACTCCACAACCCGCTCTACCGCGACATCATGGCGGCGACCCGCCCCATCGTCGTGTCGCGGAAGAATCCGCGCGACGATCTGAAAAAGGTGCTTGAGGAGGGGACCGCGCATCTGCGCGAGGGGACCTCGGTCATCCTCTTTCCGCAGGCGACCCGTTCCGACACCTTCGATCCGGCGCAATTCAACTCGCTCGGCGTGAAACTCGCGAAAACTGCGGGGGTCCGCCTGATGCCGGTCGCCATCAAGACCGACTTCTGGGGCAACAGCCGCTTCAGATTGCTCAAAGTGGTCGGCCCGCTCCACCGCGAGCGGCCCGTCCACATGGATTTCGGCGCACCGATCGCGATAACGGGCAACGGCACCGAGGAGCACCACGCGACCGTTGAATTCATCCAGACACGGCTGGCGGAGTGGGGTACGGCTCCGCGCTGACCCTTTTTCCTTGACAGTCCCGAACGGGGCGTGATACCGTCCGAACGGTCATTGTTCACTCATCCGCTCGCGAGGTCGCCATGTCACGATTCAGAGAACTCGTCGCTTCCGAACCCGGTTCGCGCCATATACTGCAGGGGAACGAGGCGTTCGCGCTGGGGGTCGTCCACGCCGGCTACCATGCCGCCGACGGCTACCCCGGCACCCCCTCGACCGAGGTGATCGACAAATATCTGTCGCAGGTGCAGGACAAACTGGTGGTCGGCTGGTCGGTGAGCGAGGCGGTCGCGACCGCCGTCACGGTGGGACACGCCGTCGCCGGATCGGATGCGGTGGTCACGATGAAGATACCGGGGATCTTTCAGGCGGGCGACGCCATCACCACCTCGGCCTTCTACACCGCGCAGATGGGCGCCTTTGTCATCTACGCCGCGACCGACTATGTGCCGAGTTCCACCCAGCATGTGATCGACGCGCGCCACTTTTTCGCCGCCGCCCGCGTCCCGGTGCTGGAACCGCGCGACCATCAGGAGATGTACGACATAGCCTTCATCGCCGCCGACATGAGCCGACGCTTCCGGACGCAGGTGGTCATCCTCGCGTCGGGGATACTCGCCCACTCCGAAGGGCTCGTCGCGACCCGCGCGCCGCGCACCATCGAGCGGCGGCCGCTCCCCGAGAACCTGCACGGCTGGATGCTGATGCCCTACATCGCGCGGCAGAACTACAACGCCGTCAACCGCGAACGGATACCGGGCGTGCTGGCGTGGGGCGAACAGGAGACCGCCCTGATAAACGAACACCACGGGAAGGACGATTTCGGCGTCATCGTCGTGGGCGAATCGGATATCATCGTCCGCGAGGCGCTGAGGAGCGCCGGGCGCGACCCGTCGATACTGTCGATGTCGCTCGCCTATCCGGTCCCGACGGGGCGCATCGCCGCCTTCGCAAAGAAGGTGAAGGGCAAACTTTTCGTCTTCGAGGACGGCGATCGCTTCCTCGAAGAGAAGATACGGACGCTCGGCGTCGCGGTCGTCGGCAAGGAGGAGCACTCGGTCGTCACCGACTGGACCCCCGACATGGCGCTCGAAGCGCTTTCGAAGCATCTGGGCATCGCGCTGGCCGCCGCGCCGAAGATCCCCGCCTTGAAACCGGTCATGCGGCCGCCCTCGATCTGCCCCGGCTGTCCCTACCGCGCCTTCGCGCTGGCGGCGCAGAAACTTAAGAAGCAGAAGAAACTCTACGCCTCCTTCGGCGAGATCGGCTGCTCGACGCTCCTCCACTTCTTCAACGCGGTCGACACCATTCTCTGCATGGGCGGCTCCGACGGCATGCGGCAGGGCTTCGTGCTGTCGCGGCCCGACCACGGCGCGAAGGTCATCAGCGTCATCGGCGATTCGTGCGAATGCCATTCGGGGCTCGACGGGACGCGCAACGCCGTCTTTCGCAATGTCCCCGGCGTGAAGATACTGCTCGACAACCGCGTCACCGCGATGACCGGCGGCCAGCCGGCCCCCACCTCGCCCAACAACCTCGCCGGCGTGCCCAATAAATTCAGTTTGCGCGACGCGGTCGCCGCCGAGAAGTGCCGCATGGTCGCCTGCAACGCCTACGATCTCAAGGAGGTCGAACGGCTGCTGACCGAAGCGCTCGCGTTGGCCGAAAAGGGCGAATTCACCTGCCTCATCCTCGAAGGGGCCTGCGTTCAGGAGGTGGCGGCCGAAAAGAAACGCCGCGCCCTCGTGATAGACCGCGACAAGTGCAAGCAATGCGGCCAGTGCGGCATCTGCCCCGGCATGGAGCATGATGAGAACAAACGACCGAACTTCACGACCCTCTGCACCAACTGCGGCTCGAGTTCCCAGATATGCCGCCAGCGCTGTCCCTTCGGCGCCATCGTGCCCGAAGATGCGGCGAAAAAGGAACGGACCGCGCCGCCCGACCTCCCCAAGGCGAAGGATATCGCTGCGGTGACGGTCGACAAGGCGAAACTCCCCGCCTCCCTGCGGGTCGCGATACGCGGCATCGGCGGGCAGGGGAACCTCTTCTTCGGCAAGGTGCTTTCCGAGGTGGCGCTCCGGACACCTTACGCCGATGCGGGCATCGTCAAGGGCGACACCCACGGCATGGCGCAGATGGGCGGCCCGGTCATATCGACCTTCGCGTGCGGCGAGGTCCATTCGCCGATACTCGCCCCCGGCAGCGCCGATGTGCTCGTGGTGATGGAGATGAGCGAGGTGTTGCGTCCCGGGTTCCTCGATCTCCTGAGACCGGGCGGCACGGTGGTGCTCAACCGTTTCGCGGCGGTGCCGGTCGCGGTGAAAAAGGAGGATTACCCGGCGCTCGATGCCATCAAAAAAGCGCTCGACGGCTACCGGATCATCGAACTCGACGCCCTCGCGGCGGCGCGCGGTTACGGCGACACGGCGGGCCGCACCGCCAATGTGGTGGTGCTCGGCCTTCTTTCGACCATAGCCCCCTTCAACGCGATACCCGAAGAGATCTGGCTTTCGGCGCTCATGGCGGTCTCCCCCGCCGATGCGATGAAGTCGGCCAATCAGATCGCCTTCGCGGCGGGCCGGGGACTCGGGAAGTAGCGATCGCTACTTATACCCGTACTTTTTCATGAGTTCGGTGTAGGCCGTTTCGAGCGCCGCGCCGTTCTTTCCCTGCTCCCCCAGATACCGGATGATCGGGCTTCGCCATATCTTCGAGGTCATCTGGTTGGTGATGCCGGGACCGAGGAATCTGTAATAGTCGCCACCGGCGTAGATGTACTCATGGATGACCGCGCGGTAACTCTGCGACGGATCGACCGGCGCACCGTTCTTGAACCAGCGGTCACTGACCTTCTCCATGCCGCAGACGGCGTTCTCGGACAGATCGAGGTTATACACGAGATCCTTCCCCGATATCGTCGAAACGACGAGCCGGTTCTCGAACGGCATCATCGAGATGATGTCGCTCATCCGGATAGGGCCCCGCCGTATCTTGTCACGGAATGCGTCGGGGTTCGAGAGCGCCACATCGGCTTCGGGGAAATCGTCGAGCACCGCGCAGGCGTACAGCCGCATGAAACGATCGGCGGCCAGATCGCTTTCGGCGTTCATGATGGTCGCGCCGGCGAGCCGGTCCATCTTGACGAGGTACCCCGCCACCGTTTCGCGGACCTTCGCCCCCTCCGGGGCGGCCGCTTGCGCCCCGTCGCGCAGCGTCACGATGCGGGCGTCGGCGACCGAGAATTTCCCCTTCCTGCGCAGTATCTCGACCCGCGCATATTTTTCCATATACTTCAATGCCTGCACGAAATATATCCCATCGGCGTCCCGCACATACTCATCGTGCGTGTGGGCGTTGAAGACGAGAAGCGGCCGGTCCTCCGGCTCAAGCGCCGCGACCAATTCGCGGGAACTTTCGAACGATTGGTGCGCGATAATGATGACCGTATCGGTCTCTCCCTTGAGCCGCCGTATCTCGCGCTGAACGGCGTTCAGGGCCTGCACCGTCTTCAGGTCCTTGAGATTCGCCGGGAACGAGACCTGTCGCAACTCCTCGGTGGTCACCCCGATGAAGGCGAGACGGCTTCCCTCCCGATCGACGATGTGCGATGCGGGGAACACCGGCTTCATCCCCTTACCGATGATGTTGGCCGACAGATACTTTATCTTCGACGCGGTACGGTTCTCATCGAACTCGGCCATCCCGTAATCGAACTCGTGGTTGCCCACCGCCGCGATCTGGTAGCCGATCTCGCGCATCGCCTCGGCGGCGGAACGCCCCTTGAATATCGACGATATCGCCGATCCGGTGTAGTTGTCGCCGCCCGACACCCGTATCACGACGCAGCCCTCGCAGTTGCGCTCTTCCTCGCGCCACATCTCGTCGAGGATGACCGCCTTCTCCCGGCCGTCGGGCTCCCAGATGTGACCGTGTTCGTCGTTGGTGTAGAGGATGAGGTACCGCTGCGGCGCCTCTTCGGTGACCAGATCGGCCAGTTTCTCGCATGACGAGAGAACAAGGAGGAGCATAACGAGAGCGCTCAGTCTGACCGATGCCATCATCCACCCTGACGATGTTTTAACCACGCGACGATACTAACTTTTCCGGGGACAAAGTAAATTTTTTTGTCGGAGGTTGTCTTACCGCCCGTTCTCCGCTACAATGCGGACCGAAGGAGGGCCACGCATGCCGAATGCCGATAGCGACCACATCGTCATCATCGCCGGCATCGGCGCTGTACTCCTGCGCCGCCATGCCCGCGCCCGGAACATCGTTCTACGCCTCACCGACGACGGCGATCCGGTGGTGACGGTCCCGCGCTGGGTCCCTTACGGAGATGCGATAGATTTCGTCATCTCGCGCCGCGACTGGATCGTCCGCCAGCAACGCGAACGGGCCGCCGCACCGGCCGCTCCGCCGCCCCTTCCCTCCGAACCGATCGCCGTCACGCGGGAGGAGGCGCGTCCCCTTCTCGAACGGCGCATCGCCGAACTCGCCCGGCGGCATGACCTCGTCGTGACGCGTGTCACCGTCAGGGCGCAACGCACCGTCTGGGGTTCCTGCGCGGTCGACGGCGGCATCAACATCAACTGGAGAACGGCGCGGCTCCCCGACACCCTGCGCGACTATGTGATCCTGCACGAACTGGCCCACCTGATCTACCGCAGCCACGGCCCCCGCTACTGGCGCGCCCTCGACCGGCTCGTCGGCGGCGACGCACGGACGCTCGACCGGGAACTCCGGCGCTGGCCGCTCGCGGCGCTCTGACATTCTTGCAATACGGCGATCCGCCGCTATGATGCGCACGACAACAACGGAGTGAACGGTGTCGCCGCAATGACGCTCCTGTTCGAAGGTCTTCTTCTCGGGCTGTCGCTCGGGGTCACCTGCATCGCCACCTGCGCCCCGGTCTATGCGCCGATACTCATGCAGACCGAGCGCGGCCCGATCGGCGCGTTCGGGGCCGTTCTCCTGATGAGCGCGGGGCGCTTCCTCAGTTACGCCGCGGTCGGCCTCGCCACCGGTGCGCTCGGGGCCGCCGCCGCCGGGACGCTCCCCGTCCCGACCATCGCCGCCGTTTCGTATCTGTTCATCGCCCTTTTCCTCATATACACGGCTCTCATCCGTGGACGCGCCGAAAAGCACGGCGACTGCCCGGCGGGTCTCATGTCCCGTTTCGCCGGGAACCCGTTCCTCGCGGGACTCGTGACCGGTTTCTCGGTCTGTCCGCCCTTTATCGGCGCCATCACCCGCGGCTTCGACACCGGCGGCGCACTGGGCGGGATGCTCCTCTTCATCGGGTTCTTCGCCGGCACCACAGTCTACTTCATCCCGATGGCGGTCCTGCCGCTCTTCGCGCGCCGACGGCTCATCCGCATCGCCGGGATATTCTTCTCGCTCTGCGCCGCACTCTGGTTCTTCCTCCTCGGTCTCGACCATTTCCTCGACCTGCGGATCAGGGCCGAGATGTATCTTGAAGATGCCTATCTCGTCGACTATTCGCAGGCGGAACTGACGCTGGTCGATGCGACGGGCGATCCTGCCGTGACCGAACGGGCGGCGCGGTTCTTTCCACACGCTCGGGCGATGACCGCCTCCGCGGAACGATATGCCGAAACACTCGCCGCGCTCGCCCCGGCGACCAATGTCCTCCTGTTGGTGGCGACAACGCCCGACGAGCGCGTGAAGACGCTCGCCGTTGAGAAAAGACTCAACATCGTCTGGACCATCGCCCCGCGCACCGACGCCGGAGCGGTCGAACTACGCGACTTCCTTTCCTCATACATCATCAAGGCGCGCCAAAGCAGAGGGTTTCTGTTCCGTCTGCCGCTCGACCCCCGGTGACCGTGCGGAATCGCACTGAGGGAAATCTTGCTTTTCCGAAGCAAATCCTTCACCATGGGGACGGGTTCTTCTTTTATGTGACAAGGGAGGTTTCAGGTCATGAAAAAGATGGTGTTCCTGTTCTCGCTTTTTGCGGCCATCGCGCTCAACGCCGAGATCAACCGCCCGGTGTACGAGACCGGGTATGAAAGTTACGCGCCGCTCGGCAACACGCCGGTGCTGTCGCAGTTCGTCACCTTCGAGGATGCCTACTGGCTCCCGTCGGTCCTGCCCGAACTCGGGAAGGGCTGGGTCTACATCAACAACAACGGCCAGTACGGCGGCGTCATCTTCCCGCTCCTTGAACGGAAACTGTTCATGCATGTCTTTGTCGAATACGACCCGAACGAAGCGAACTACACGCGCAACAGCCCGCGGCAACTGGTCGAGATCATGCGCGGGGTCAGTTTCGACACCCTCGGTAACGACGAATACATCGCGCCGCTTTCCAACATCTTCGGCTTCGGCTTCGCGGGGGATGTCGGGACCCTGTCATGGGGCGTCAACCTGAAACTCTACGCCGACCAGTACTCCCGGAAAACCACCACGCCCGCGACGACGGCCACCCTTTCGAATTCGACCTTCCGTTTGGAATTCACCCCGTCGATCTCCATGAAGCGCGACGAATGGCGCATGGACGCCGGGTTCAACCTGCTCGGACAGTGGATATCGAACGAGACCTCCAATCAAGCCTTCGTGTACCCGTACGACTACGCCGGCAACGCCGAGTTCGCGATCTACGGTCGGATGATGTACGATATCACGAAATACACGACGCTGATGGGCAACCTCTCTTTCGGGTACGCCGGCGCGTCGGACAAACTGGACAATGACCATGTGTCGCTCGACAACACCTATCTCGTCCTGAAGGGCGGCGCGCTGATAAAGCCCGTCGAACGGCTGACGCTCGGCAGTAACTTCTCCTTCTACCATGCGTGGCAGGGGCTCAACCGCACGACCTCGCCCGGCGGCGTCACGACCAAGACCGAGGATTCGGGTAACCTGCTGGTGTTCAACTTCACCCAGACGGCCGATTTCAAGCCGTGCGACTGGTTCACGCTCAAGGCGGGCATCGGCAAGAATATCATCGTCAATGTCAGCACCGACAAGGTCATCGTTCCGGCCGGGACCAGCACCAACGACGACTACGACAACAATTTCGATATCGGCAAATTCATCGGCTTTGCGATCGACTACAAGGAATTCAACTTCACCGCGGTCATGAACTTCGATGTCTTCACCGAGGGTCCGTACCTGCTCACCGGCCGCGCGTGGGCCAACCCGATGGCCTTTGTCGCCTCCCTGAATTACCAGTGGTGATCGCCCCTTTTATCTTTTCTTGACTCGTCTAGCGTCTGAATCTATACTTTCTCTAGTACATGGGGCGTATTGTACATGGCAAATCTTGAAGTAGACCGAGCGGTGTTCAGCGTCGGCGATCTTGCTGACGACACCGAAGAAAAACGCTACTGGCTTTCCTGCACACCCGCCCAACGGCTTGAGGCGATAGAAACCAATCGACGGATAATCTATGGGTATCTCGACACTCCCCCCCGACTTCAAAGATTTTTTGAGGTTGTTGAACTCAAAGCAGGTTGAGTATCTGCTGGTAGGCGGGTATGCCGTCGGCTACTACGGATACCCCCGCGCCACCGCCGATATCGATGTCTGGATAGCTGTTTCGGAACAGAATGCGGGGCGCATCGTCTCGGCGCTCCGTGAATTCGGATTTGCGGTGCCCGATCTGAAACCGGAGTTGTTCCTTCAGAAGGACCGGGTCATTCGCATGGGCGTCCCGCCGATCAGGATAGAGGTTATCACTTCAGCATCTGGCGTCGATTTCGCCGAATGTTATTCGCGGCGGCTTGTTGTGGAGATGGATGGCATTCCGGTATCGCTTATCGAACTGACCGACCTGAAAAGGAACAAGAAGGCGGCCGGACGGCCTAAGGACCTTGCCGATCTCGATCAACTCGCGTGACCTTGGTCACCTAGAGCACCTTCCCCGGATTCATCAGATCATACGGATCGAACAGTTTCTTGATGCCGCGCATCAGTTCTCGCGTCGGCTCGTCGATGAACAGACCGAGCGCCTCGCGCCGTTCGCGACCGATGCCGTGTTCTCCCGATATGAGACCGCCCAGTTGGCGGGTCTGGATGACGATCTCGCGCTGTACGCGTTTCGCCTCGACCGCGAGATCCTGTGAAGAAAGCAGATTGACATGAAGATTGCCGTCGCCGAGGTGACCGAACACGAACAGTTCCATGCCGGCGGGAAGCCGCCCGCGCAACAGTTCGGCCCACTGGAGGAATTCCGGTATCCGCGAGAAGGGCAGTACGATATCCTGCGCCGTCTTGCGCTCGCCGAGTTGATAGGAAAGCGGCGACAACAGTTCGCGCACCGCCCAGATCTCCTTCTTGTCGCGCCCCATGCGGAAGAAACGACCCGCGGAGGTCAGACGGCCGGCGATGCGGCGCTCCTGTTCGGCGAGTTCCGCCTCGGTGAAGGCCTCGAGCCGGAGGAGCAGGTAACTCTGCCGCGAGCCGGTCACCAGTTCACCCGCCCGGGCATCAAGGTATTCGAGCGCCGCCGGGGCGAGCGAACGGAGCGTCGCGAGATCCTCGAAGGTCGGGGCGACCACCTCGATGAAACTGGCGAAGCGGGGACAGGGCACCAGTTTCATCCACGCCCGGGTCACCACGCCGAGGGTCCCCTCGGACCCGCAGATCATGCCGGGGAGAAAGTAGCCGGTCGAGAATTTGTGGACCGCCGCCCCCAGTTCGCGCACCTTCCCGGCGCCATCGACGATCCGCACCTTGCGCAGGTGGTCGCGCGTCGTACCGTATCTGAGCGACGAGGGGCCGCCGGCATTGGTGGCGATGTTGCCGCCGACGGTCGCGTAGGCATGGCTCGCCGGATCGGGCGGGTATAAGAGCCCCTGTTTCTCGGCCTCCTTCTTGAGGTCGCCGGTCAGCACGCCCGGTTCGACCTCGGCGATGAGGTCTCCCGCATCGATGCGGCAGGCGGTGAGCCGTCCGGTGAACAGCACGGCCGATCTCTCGGGCAGGGCGCCGCCGGTGGTGCCGGTGCCGCTGCCGCGCGGCGTCATCGGGATGCGATGTTCAACAAGTATGCGGACCGCGGCGATGAGTTCCTCCTCGGTCGCGGGCAGGACGACGAAGAGGGTATCGGGGGTACGGAAGGTGGCGTCGGCGCCGTAGGCGAAAGCGGCGGGGGCGTCCCCCGGCAGGGTATCGATACGGGCCGCTTGAAGTTCTTTGAGTGCCGCGACGGCGTTCACCGGGGTATCTCCACGGGCCGGGCGTCGGGGGACCGCCGCTCCTCCTCGGCGGGCAGAAGGACGAGCAGTACGCCGAGCACGATGGTGAGGGCCGCGATGATCTGCGAGGTCGAGAGCAGGCCACTGAAGAACAGCCCCCGCTCGTCGTCGCGGAATATCTCGATGATAAAACGGATGACCGCATACCCGATAAGCCACGAACCGAACATGATCCCCGGCTTTGTCACCCGCTTCCTGGCGAAGAACAGCCCGAGGAACAGGAAAAAGCCCAGCACCGCCTCGATCGGCTGGGTCGCGATGACCGGATAGGGTATGTCGCGGAGCGACGCGAGCATGGTATCGGTGAACTGTTTCTTTGCCGACAGGCCGTTCACGATGAAGGTCAGGGAGAGCAGCCCATCGCTCACCTTGCCGAAACAGCAGCCGTTCAGGGTACAGCCGATACGACCGAGCACAAGCCCCAAGGCGCAGGGCAGGGTGAACAGATCGAGGTAGCGCATCACCGGCCGCCGCACCGCCGTCAGATAGAACACTATGGCGGCCGACCCGAGGACGATGGCGCCGTAGAAGGCGAGCCCCCCCTTCCAGAAATAGAGCATCGCGATGGGCTTCTGCAGGTATATCTCGAAGAAGCCGTCGAAGATGATGTGCTGGATCCGCGCCCCGAAATAGCCGAATATCGCGGCGTAGACGCCGGCGTTGAAGGCGACGCGCCGGTCGAGTCCCTGCCGCTTCGCCTCGCGGTCGAGCAGGAAGAAGCCGACGATGACGCCGAGCATGCCCATCGTGTAGTAACTCGGAAGCGAGAACCAGCCGAGATCGATGAGTGTCGGTCTCATGCGGCGACCTGCCCGTTCTTCCGTTCGCGCAGGAAGAAGGTATCGAGTATCACGAGCCCGATGGCGACGACGATGGCGGCGTCGGCGATGTTGAATACCGGATGATGGTACAGGTCGCCCAGATGCCAGAAGATGAAATCGATCACGAAGCCGTAGGCGAACCGGTCGATGAGATTCCCCGCCGCGCCGGCGATGATGAAGGCATAGATGACCGGGTAGAGTCTGTGCGGTGTCCGGACGAAGACGAGCGCGAGCACGACGAGCGTCACAAGCGTCGAGAAGCCGCGCAGGACCACCAGTTTGTACAGTTCAGAGAAGGTGCCTCCGAAGCCCCACAGCGACCCGCGGTTCTCGACATAGACGAATTCCCAGAACCCGGGGATGACGGTGATCGCCTCCTGCCCCTGCAGGCCGAGCGCCCACTGCTTGGTCACCTGATCGAGGATGATGAGCGGCACCGCGATGACGAGGAGCCACAGCGCCTGTTTCGGCGCCAGTTCGGGCATCGTCAGTTTCATCGGATGACCTCCCAGCAGGCGTCGCAGATATGGGTCGCCTCGGCGGAGCGGTCGGCGACCGGCCGTTTTTTCCAGCAACGGTCGCATTTCTCCCCCTCGGCCACCGTCACCTTCGCCCAGACATCGAGCGATTCGGAGAGTTTGGTCAGGCCGTCGGGTGCGGCCGCCTTCTCGAACGCCGAAACGATGAAAAGCGACTCGAGGTTCGCCGTCTCCTCATCGAGTACCGGCTGCCCCTTCCAGTGGAGCGTCACCTTCGCGTCAAGCGAGTGACCGATGGTCTTGGCGGTGCGCAGTTCCTCCAGCAGTTTCTGGACGCCCGACCTGACCGTGAGGAGCGGTTCCCAGCATTCGATATACTTTTTTTCATCGGCCGAGAGCGGGCGGACCGGGAACTCCTCGAGAAAGACCGATTCCTTCTTCGTGCCCGGCAGGAACCCGTAGGCCTCCTCGGCGGTGAAGGAAAGTATCGGGGCGAGTACCCTCACCATGTCGGAGAGTATCTCGTAGACGGCGCGCTGGCTCATCCGGCGGCGCGGATCGTCCTTCTTCATCACATAGCGGTCCTTGATGACATCGAGGTAGACCGACGAGAGGTCGACCGTCAGGTAGTCGAGGATCGCGTGGTAGATACGGTGGAACTCGTACTTTTCGTAGGCGGTCGTCGTGGTGCCGAGCACCTCCTTCCAGCGGAGATAGGCCCACTTATCGACCGAGGCGAGGTCGTTCACGCCCACCGCGCAGGTGTCGGGTTCGAAGTCGCCGATGAACCCGAACATGAAGCGCATCGTGTTGCGTATCTTGCGGTAACTGGTGACGAACGAATTGATGATATCCTCCGACACGCGGATGTCGTCGCGGTAATCCTCGGCGCTCGTCCAGAGGCGCAGGATCTCGGCGCCGAACTGCGAGATGGTCTTCTCGGGCGGGATGAAGTTGCCCTTCGACTTCGATATCTTCTCCCCCTTGCCGTCGACGACATAGCCGTGGGTGAGGACCTGCCGGTAGGGCGCCGTGCCGCGCGTCACGGTACAGGCCAGCAGCGAGGACTGGAACCAGCCGCGGTGCTGATCGGAGCCCTCGAGGTACAGGTCGGCCGGGAACTCGAGCCCCTTCGAGCCGTCGAGCACCGCCGCCCAGGTCACCCCCGAGTCGAACCAGACATCGAGGATGTCGGTCTCCTTGCCGATGTTCTTCGACCCGCATTTCGGACATTTGAATCCCTGCGGCAGGAAGTGGGCCGCCTCCTTCTCGTACCAGATATCGGAGGTATGTTCGCGGAACAGGTCGGCCACCGCGTGGGCCAGCCCCGCGTCGACGATCTGTTCGTTGCAGTCCCTGCAATGAAAGGCGATGATCGGGCTACCCCAGAGCCGCTGGCGCGACACGCACCAGTTGGGGCGGTTCTCGACCATCCCCGATATGCGGGCCTTGCCCCACGCCGGGATGAACTCGACCGGCTCGAGGTTCTTCAGCGCCTGCGCGCGGAGGCCGGTGTCGTCCATCGAGACGAACCACTGCGGCGTCGCGCGGAAGATGATGGGGCTGTTGCAGCGCCAGCAGCAGGGATAACTGTGCGATATCATCTCGCCCGGCTTATTGAGCAGGAAGCCGTGGTCGAAGAGGTACTGCACGATCTGCGGGTTGGCCTTGGTCACCTTCATCCCGGCCCAGTGCGGTATCTCATCAGTGAAACTGCCGTCACTTTTCACCGGCGCATAGGTGTCGAGCCCGTGTTTCCGGCCCAGTTCGTAATCCTCCTGCCCGTGCCCCGGCGCGGTGTGGACACAGCCGGTGCCCGCCTCGAGCGTGACATGATCGCCATAGAGTATGACCGAATCGCGGTCCATGAAGGGGTGGCGCGCCGCCATCCCCGTGAACCGGTCGGCCGGGAAGGTGGCGAGCGTCGGCGCACCCGACTCCCCTATCGCCTTGAGGAAACTATCCTTGAGGTCGTCGGCGACGATGAGCGCTTCGCCGCGTACCTTCACCGCCGCGTAGGTATAGGTCGGGTTGAGGGCTATCGCGAGGTTCGCCGGGAGCGTCCACGGCGTGGTGGTCCATATCACGAAGTTCACCTTCTCGCCCGGCAGTTCGGGGAGCCCCGCGGGGACCGGGAACTTCACATAGATGGAGGGTGACGCGTGGTCGTGGTACTCCACCTCCGCCTCGGCAAGCGCCGTTTCGCAGTGCATGCACCAGTAGACCGGTTTTTTCGCCTTGAGGAGCGCCCCCGACCCGATCACCTTTGCGAACTCATGCGCGATGACCGACTCGAACCCGGCGGTCATCGTGATGTAGGGGTGCTCCCAGTCGGCGAAGACCCCCAGTCGCTTGAATTCATTGCGCTGGATGTCGATGAACTCCTGCGCGTAGGCGCGGCAGGCGCGGCGGAAATCGCCCGGCGCCATCGTCTCCTTTTTTCCCTTCAGCCGCTCGGCGGCCTTCAGTTCTATCGGCAGGCCGTGGCAGTCCCAGCCGGGGACAAAGGTGGCGTGTTTCCCCGCCATATTCATGTACTTGACGACGATATCCTTGAGTATCTTGTTGAGCACCGTCCCCTGATGGATGTGGCCATTCGCGTACGGCGGGCCGTCGTGCATCACGAAACTCTTCCGGTCGCGGTTCTTTTCGAGCACCTTCCGGTAAATGTCTATCTTTTCCCATTTCTTGAGGATATCCTGCTCCTTCACCGGCAGGTTGGCCTTCATCGGGAAATCGGTCACCGGGAGATTGAGCGTCTTACCATAATCCATGGGGGTCTCCATATCCGCTATAAAAAGCAGGCGGGATTGTAGCAGGCAGGCGGGAAGTGTCAAGTTATAGAAGGCCTCTTTCTTTTCTTTGCATCCTCCGTTTTTTTCTTATAATGCGTCCCGTACCATGAGCGGGCGGAGGCGAGACCATGCGGACCATACTTATCGTCAATGTCATCCTGTTGCTTATCATCGGCGGCTATTTCCTGTTCAAGTACCGGCAGTATCAGGAATTCCAGCGTACGCCGGTCGAGATCGGCGACCCGGCGACCCTCGTCATCGAGAAGGGGATGTCATGGAAGGCGGTCGCCAAAAAACTCGCCGAGAGCGGGCTCATCGCCGACGAGCGCTATCTCTACTACCTCGTGAAGGAGAAGAAGTGGGACAAACTCCTCAAGGCGGGCGAATACGAGTTCCAAGGGGCGCTCCTGCCCGAGGACATCGCCCGCGCCATAACCGAGGGGAAGGTCAAACTCTACACCGTCACGATCCCCGAGGGCTTCAACAAGTACGACCTCGCGGCGCTCCTCGCGCGGCTCCCGTGGGTCCGCGACGGCGGCGAATTCCTGAAATACTGCGACGCGCCGCGCATCCTGCGCGAACTCGGCATCCCCGAGGCGACGACCTGTGAAGGGCTCCTGTTCCCCTCGACCTACAAGTTTCCGCGCGATATCGGGGTCGAGGAGGTCATCGCGGTCATGGACAAACGGATGCAGGAGGTGCTTTCGAAGTACCGCGACCGGATGAAACAGAAGGGGGTCAAGCCCTATCAGGTGCTCGCGCTCGCCTCGGTCATCGAGAAGGAATCGGGGCTCCGCGACGAACAGCCGCGCATCGCCGCCGTGTTCCTGAACCGTCTGCGCAAAGGGATGAAACTGCAGTCCGACCCGACCGTGATATACGGGAAACTCCCCGCCTTCAACGGCAATCTGACCCGCGCCGACCTCGAGGCCGACCACCCCCACAACACCTACACGCGGCAAGGGATACCGCCGACGCCGATCGCCGCCCCCGGCGAGATGGCCATCCGGAGCGTTCTTGAACCGGCCGCCACCGACGAACTTTTCTTTGTCGCCACCGGCGGCGGTGCCCACCACTTCTCGGTCACCTACGAGGAACACAGCGCCGCGGTCGAGCACTATCAGGTAAAAGGGCTCCGGACCCCGTTCGTCTGGAAAAAACGGTAGGCGGCCCCGCCTACCCCTTCAATGATCTCGGTCTGACGCGCACCTTGTCGCCGTCGAAATAGACCTCGAAATCGACCTCGTCACCGTATTTGCGACGCACCTCGGGCAGACTGGCCTCGAGCGTCTGCTTTATCGCGGCCGGGTCGTACACCTTGCCGAGATGGGCGCGGGCGAGCGCCACATACCGCTTCGCCGCGTCGCTGAGTTGCGAATCGAGTTTCTCCAGTTTCTCGGCGCCGCCCGCTATCTCGTCAAGATCGGGCGCCGCCGTCCCCGCCCCCTCTTCGCCCGCCACGAGTCTCTTCGGGTCCTTGCTGACCCCGCCGAAGAACGATGCGCCCGGCCGGATGCGCCCCTCCTCGATGTCGCGCATCCCGCGGTCCCACTTGATGCGGTAGGAGGAAAAACGCGACAGAAGCGTCTGCACCGTGAACCGTTCGGCCGAATTCTTGAGGCCGTCCACCACATCGTGCAGTTTCTTCACCTCGCGCTGGAGCCGTTCGTACATCTTGAGCGGCGGCTTTTTCTCGAAACCGGTGAAGTAGAAAGTGAAGGCCCGATCGAGCCGCTGGACGAGTATCGCGACCTCTTCGATCTTGTCCTTGAGGTTCATCTATTCGAGTTCTATGAGTTCCTCGGGGGTGGCGAGTTTGACCGCCTCGACCTCCCACTGGAGTTTGCCGGTCCATTCGACGCCGGTCCTCTCGAAGATATCGTCGGCCGCATAGCCGGGGATGATGACATCGCGCTTCTCGCCCGGCTTGAGCGGGTATATCCCCTGCACCTGCCGGGTGTAGATGAGGAAGAAGACCTTGTCCATCAGCACCTTGGTGTTGGTGTCGTCCATGAACTTCACCGCGACGCCGATATAGGAGAAGGGCTTATCGCTCTTGTTGGTGATGGTGGCGTCCATCATGTACTGTTCAAGCCCGTTCTCGTACTGGACCGCGCCGTTGCGGACATTCTCGACGATGATCTTGTCCTTGTACTGCTGGGCCGTCTTGATGAGCGTGTCGTCTATCGGGATCTCGATCGCCTCGTAGGCGCGCTGCTTCTTGATCTCCTCGACGCGGTCCTGCAGGTTGATGACCCACTTGTCGCCGGCCTTGACGGCATAGAACCGGATCTGTGCATCGGGCATCTTGTTGCGGGCCGCCAGAGCGCCGGTGTATTCGGTCATGACGACCGCGCGCGTCCCTTCCTTGTCCATCTGCGCGGGCAGCATCTTGAGCGACATCGAGACCGAATTGACGGCGCGCACATCATTCAACCACGCTTCCTGCTCCACCAGTTCCTTCGACTCCTCGTCGACCATCTCCCATGCCGCCTCATAATTCTTCGCCTTGATGAGATCGTAATACTTGTCGATCGTCTTCTGCGCCTCGTGCTTCGCCGAGCAGGAGAACGCGACGAGCAGCGAAACGCCCAGTAACGCGATGATCTTTTTCATTGTAGAACCCCTTCGTGGATATGTGTTGTGATCGCCAACGCCTTGCATGGGGGTCAGTATAGGATTGACGAAAAGTCAAGTCAATAAAATTTGCGGTCTTTCCGCGACCGTCCTATAATGGGTCGACCATCCACCACGGAAAGAGGCCCGCCATGCACCGTATCGCGCCGTTCATCCTCGTCACCCTGCTCGTCGGCCCGCTCTCCTGCGAGATAAAGGAGAAACTGCCGGATGACGCCGTCGTGCTCGAACAGGT
Source organism: bacterium (assembly GCA_022711315.1). Classification (GTDB taxonomy): domain Bacteria; phylum UBP6; class UBA1177; order UBA1177; family JAKLFG01; genus JAKLFG01. The sequence continues at coordinate 28,709 of JAKLFG010000013.1, forward strand.
CATCTTCATCGATGAGGTCCAGCAGGGCATCCCTCAGACCATCCAGATGCCCAACGGCACGGTGGTCACCTACAAGATGCCGGTGAAACTCTCCGACGGCGACATCATCAAGATACGGGAGATGCCGGGAGAGCGCCCTTTTTACATCAAGGTAAAATTGCAACAGCGGGGAGCCCATGGGAAATAAACTGCTCGCCATCACTGGCAACATCGCGACCGGCAAGAGTTATGTCGCCGAGATACTGCGGCGCGACCATGACTTCGCCCATGTCAACGCCGATGAGATCGGCCACCGGGTCCTACGCGAACCGCCGGTCCGCGACGCGATACGCGAGGCATTCGGCGACAGGGCCCTTTCGCGCGGCGAGGTGGACCGTCGGGCGCTCGGCGCTATCGTGTTCGGCGACCCGAAGAAACTCGCGACGCTCGGCGATATCACCCACCCGCGCATCATCGGTATCGCCCGCGCCGAGGTGGCGGCGCTCGTCGAGGCGGGACATCGGGTACTGTTCGAGGCGGCGGTCCTGTTCGAGGCGGGGTGGGACCGCGAATTCTCCACGATACTGCTGACCGTCTGCCACGAAACGGAGCAGATAGACCGCGTGATGCGCCGCAACGCCTGTTCGATGGACGAGGCGATCACCGTGATACGGGCGCAGATGCCGCAGGACGAAAAACTCGACCGCGCCACCTATGTGATAGACACGACCCACGGGCCGCGCGCCTTCAAAAGGACGCTGGAACTGATCGTACGGGATATAACGGGGGAACGGGCGTGATTAATCACGCCCCTACAGGTCGGTCGTAGGGGCGCAATTCATTGCGCCCTCTTAAAATCTCTTCAGCACCTTTTCCATCCGCTCCATGCCGTCGGCGATGGCGGCCTCATCGACATCGAGGAAGGGGCGGAAGCGGACCGATCGATCGCCGCACGGCAGGACGATAAGACGCTCCTTTTCCCGGCAGAGTTCGAGGAACTCGTTGCGCGGGTCACGACCCGGCAGGTCGAACGCGCAGAACAGGCCGCGACCGCGGACATTGGTGACAGCGTCGTGTTTCTTGGCGAGCGTCATGAGCCCCGCCTGTAGCACCTTGCCCATCTTCGCGGCGTTATCCACGAGTTTCTCGTCGCGGATTATCTTGAGATACTGCGACGACCGGACCATATCGACGAGATTGCCGCCCCAGGTCGAGTTGATGCGCGACTCCTCCGCGAACACATTCTTGGGCACCGACAGCACCCGGTCGCCGACCATGATGCCGCAGGTCTGGAACTTCTTGCCGAAACAGAGTATGTCGGGCGCGACGCCGAAATGCTCGTAGGCCCACATCTTGCCGGTGAGCCCGCACCCGGTCTGTATCTCGTCGTACACGAGCAGGAAATCGTACTTGTCGGCGAGCCGCCGCAGTTCGCGCAGGAACTCGGCGCGGAAGTGGTTGTCGCCCCCTTCCGCCTGTATCGGCTCGATGATGAGCGCGGCGATGTCGGCGCCGTCCTTTTTGCAGACCGCCTCTATGTCGCGGATCACCTTCGCCTCGCGCGCCGCGGCGTCCTTGATGTTCGCCGGCGTGAGCGGGAACACCAGTTTCGGGTTGTCGAACCGGGGCCAGTCGAACTTGGGGAAATACATCGTCTTGCGCGGGTCGGCGGTATTGGTGAGCGAGAGGGTGTAGCCGGTGCGGCCGTGGAACGCCTGCTTGAAATGCAGCACCTTCGTCCCGAGTTCTTTCTTCGCCCCTTTCGCGAAGTTCTTGCGGACCTTCCAGTCGAACGCCGTCTTGAGCGCGTTCTCGACCGCGAGCGCGCCGCCGTCGATGAAGAACATCTTGCGCGCCCATTTCGGCATCGCTATCTCGCCCATCGTCCGGACGAATTCGGCGTAGGCGATGGTATAGAAATCGCTGTTCGACGGTTTGTGGAGCGCCGAGAAGAACAGATCGCCGACATAGCGGCCCTTTACGGTCTTCGGGTGGTTGTACCCGATGGGCATTGACGCGAAGAACGAGAAGAAATCGAGATAGGTCCGGCGATTCCGGGCATCGTACATATAACTGCCGCGGCTCTTCATCAGGTCAACCACCATCGGGTAGCCGTCAGCGAGGATGTACTTGTCGAGTACCGCATGCACTTGGCGCGGGGTAAGGGTCCGTTTTTCAGACATTGCTGCCTCCTTGAGTATCGGTTTCTATGAACGAGCGGATCGTCGTTTCGAGCCGTTCTGCCAACTGTTTGCGGTCACGCGCCTCCTCGGGGGGCACCGGCGGGAAGACCTTGATGCGGATCGTGCCGCGCCGGACCTCAAGCGCCCCCTTGGGCAACAGGCGACCGGTCCCCTCGATGGCGACCGGTAGGACCGGGACCCCCGCCTCGGCGGCTATCGAAAGCCCGCCGGTCTTGAACTGATGCACCTTCCCGTCGGTACTCCGCGTCCCTTCGGGGAATATGCCGAGACTCCACCGGGCGAGCGTCTTTTTCGCCGCCTCGATCGCCTGCACCGCGCCGCGGCGGCTCTCGCGGTTCACGAGCACATGCCGGTAAAGCACGAGCATCGGGCCGAACACCGGGACACGCGCCAGTTCGCGCTTCGCGAAATACTTCACATCGAGCGGCAGGGTCGCCATGAGCGCCGGGATGTCGAAAAGACTGTTATGATTCGCCGTTATCAGGTAGCACTGCGAGCGGTCGATGTGTTCGAGCCCCTCGACCGTGAGCCGGATGCCGCAGAGGGCAAAGAGTCCCCGCCCGTAGACCCGGAAGAACCATTGAGACAGCCCGCCGGGGACCAGCAGGTGGACGACCCAGACGAAATGGCCGAATACCGAATAGAGAAAGGTCCACGCGAGCGCGATGCCGTAGCGTATCATGGCGTCACCGGCTCCGCGCTTTTTTCCTCCTCCTTCTTCTTCGCCTCCTCCTCTTTCTTCTTCGCCTCGTCCTCTTCCTTCAAGACCTCTTTCGCCGGCAGGAAGCCCTTGCTCTTCACGCCGATATATATCTCGCCGAGCCCCGACAACTGGTTGCGCGCCGTGAAGCGGACCGGTCGACCGGCGGTGAGCAGGGAGAACTCGGTGCCGCGGAGAGCGCCGACAAAGGGATCGAGCGTCGTCCGGCCCGATGCCTCGCGGGCGGCGAGCAGGACCGTCGCCATCTCGCCGAGCGTCCGCTCTATCGGATAGGGTGCCCGCTGGAACTTCGCGGTGAACGCCTCGGCGAACTGCTTCCACGGCGCGTTGGTGTCGCCGATATCCTGCCATGGCGCGGCGACCGCGAGCCCGTCCAGCAGCTTGTTGACATTCTTCTCGAAGGAGGCATCCCCCTTGACCTCCGACGCGGCCGCCACCTGTATCGTCGTGATGTCCCACGGGATGTTGAGTTCCTCCTTCATCTTTTTCTGATTCTCGCGGATGCGGTATTTCTCGGACGGTGACACATAGGCGAACTCGACATTCTTGTAGGCGAAGGTCGGGAGGAGGAGCGCCGTCTGTTCGGGGGACCCGACGACGATCAGCGTGTCGAGATCGGCCTGCAGAGGCGTCACTTTCTCGATGCGGTCGAGCGCCCGCTTCATCATGGTCGGCGTCTTATACCTGTCGGAGTTCTCCTGTTTAAACCGATAGATGAACGACCGGTAGTTCTCCGGCAACGAGAGCATGCCTTCGACATCGTCGAGGAGCGCCTTGTCTCCCGGCCCGAAGGCGAGCGCGTCGGTCACCGCGCCTCCCGCCGCCTCGATGGCCGACCAGTACAGGTCACGCAGGCGGCGACCGGCGATATCGTCGGGATAGGCGATGGCGAACCGCCCCTTGCCGCGAGAAACGAGCCACGACACGATGTCAGTCGCCTCGCGGTCCTTGGTGTATTTCATGTTGAAGAGCAGGCCGGGTGTGTCGGAGAACCACGGCGTGAAGCCGAAAAGAGGGAGCGGCGTCGTCGCCGAGAGCCGCGCGAGGTCCTCGGCGGCGAATTCGCTGAACAGCGGTCCGATACCGGCGAAGCAGCGTTCCTCCTTCGCCTTGGCGAAGGCCCGCTCGAGATCGTCCTCGGTGAGATAGCGGAGCACCACCGGGGTCAGGGGATCCTGGGGCCGCTCCTTGAGCATCCAGTCGAAGAAGACCTCGACCACCTCGTTGACCTTGCGCCATTTGTCCTCGTCGGAGAGGAACAGGCACACCTTTCCCCAGTCGGGCGTCTGGTCGAGCGACGGCAACGCCCGGTCGCCGGGGACCGGTATCTCCGCGATGGGGGGCGCCATTTCGGGAAGCGCCTCGACGGGCGCCTCCCCGGCGACGGTGACGGGGGCCGCGGGGGCCACAGGGGTTGCGGGGGTTGCGGGGGTTGCGGGGGTTGCGGGGGCCGCCGGTTCCTCCCGCCCCTCGAACTGCGCCAACGCGCGGTCGAACTTCTCGCGGACCGCGGGGTCGCGGGAGAGGAACTCATCCTTCTCTCGGTCCGACACGGCGCGTTTCTCGGCGCTCAGTTTCGCGTACCACCGCGCCGCCTTCTCGGTGTCGCCGCGGTAGAGATAGGAAAGGAACACGATGCGCGACATCGGCACCTTCTCTTCCGGGGAAAGCGAGAGATAGACCGCGAGCGAAAAGTCGATGGCGCCGTTCCAGTCGCCCGACGCGAAGGCGCTCTCGGCGCCGAGTTTCCGGCCGTCGCGGAGGTAGTGGGTCCCCTCGGGGAGGTCGCGGAGCAGGAGCGTCGCCTTGTCGTGGCGCCCCTGTTTCGCAAGGAAGCGGGCAAGGAAATAACGCAGTTCGGCCTGTTCGGCGGGGCCCCACGGGTGGCGCAGATTGTCGCGTGTCCGCTCCTCGCAGACCGCCGCCGCCTCGTTCGCCTCGCACAGAACCAGTTCGTTCCTGACCGCACCGAACGAAGGGGTCGGCGGAGCGGCCGCCTTCTGGATGGAGGAACACGCCGCCGCGATCGCCGCCAATGTCAGGATGCCTATCAGGTACGAACGCCGCATAATACCGCCTCACAAGTCCCCGTCATACTAACGCGAGAAGGCCGATAATCAAGGAAAAGGAGCAAAAAATAAGTTGACAATCGGGCTGTTTTCACAAATATGATAACGCTTTGTTCTTTCTCAACGGAGGAGTGTCCGAGTGGTCTAAGGAGGCGGTCTTGAAAACCGTTGAGGGGCGCGAGTTCCTCCGTGGGTTCGAATCCTACCTCCTCCGCCATTCAATACATGGAGAGGTGTCCGAGTTTGGCCGAAGGTACTCGCCTGCTAAGCGGGTGTGGGACTCAAATCCCACCGAGGGTTCGAATCCCTCCCTCTCCGCCACTTGTTCACTTGTGCGCCCGTAGCTCAATTGGATAGAGCATCTGACTACGGATCAGAAGGTTACATGTTCGAGTCATGTCGGGCGCGCCATCTTTTCATACCGGGTCCGGTCCCTGCGGGGGTCGGACCCGTTCTTTCGTGATACGCAACGAAAATTTTACAAGCGCCCCGTTCCGCGTACGATAGCGGTCGGAGGTACCCGACATGCCGTGGGAGAACATCCTTTTCGCCTTTGCGCTGACCCTTTTCGCCGGTCTCGCCACCGGCGTCGGGAGCGCGATGGCCTTCTTCGCCAAGAAGTTCGACCCGCGATTTCTCGCGGTGTCGCTCGGCTTCTCGGCCGGGGTGATGATCTATGTATCGCTCGTCGAGATATTCGTCAAGGCGAGGGGCAACCTCATGTCGGCCCACGGTGAACGGTTGGGCAGTTGGATCACCGTCGTCGCCTTTTTCGGCGGCATCGCGCTGATCGCCCTCATCGACAAACTGGTCCCGTCGTTCGAGAACCCGCATGAACTGCGCGAGGTGGGCGACGCCCCAGCCGACGCGACGCAGAAGAAGGCGTTGCTCCGGATGGGCCTCTTCTCGGCGCTCGCCATCGGCATCCACAACTTCCCCGAGGGGCTCGCGACCTTCATCGGCGGCCTGCAGGACCCGACGCTCGGCATCAGCATCGCGGTCGCCATCGCGATCCACAACATCCCCGAGGGGATCGCCGTGTCGGTGCCGGTCTACTACGCCACCGGCAGCCGGAAACGGGCGTTCGGCCTCTCGTTCCTGTCGGGGCTCAGCGAACCGGTCGGCGCGATCATCGGCTATTTCCTGCTCCGCGCCTTCATCGGCGAAACGATGTTCGGCATCGTCTTCGCGCTGGTGGCGGGGATCATGGTCTATATCTCGCTCGACGAACTCCTGCCGACCGCCGAGAAGTACGGAGAACATCACCTCGCCATCTACGGGCTGGTGGCCGGGATGGCGGTGATGGCGGTCAGTTTGCTGTTGTTCCTGTAAAGATATCAAGGAGTAAGTATGTCCCGCGCCATATCGCTCAAAGGGGTCCGTCACCACAATCTCAAAGGGTTCGACCTCGAGATACCGCACGAAAAGATCGTGGTCATCACCGGCGTCTCGGGTTCCGGCAAGACCTCGCTCGCCTTCGACACCATCTACGCCGAAGGCCAGCGCCGCTATGTCGAGTCGCTCTCGAGTTACGCCCGCCAGTTCCTCGAACTTTCCGAAAAGCCCGATGTCGAACACATCGAAGGGCTGTCGCCCAGCATCGCGATAGAACAGCGCGGCCTCAACAAGAGCCCCCGCTCCATCGTCGGCACCACCACCGAGATATACGACTACCTGCGCCTGCTGTTCGCCCGCGCCGGGACGGTCCACTGCCACCAGTGCGGCCGCATCGTCGAAAAGACCCCCGCCACCCGCATCGTCGAGGAGATACAGCGACTGTCGGGCGAGAAACTGCGGCTCGTCGCCCCCGTCGTGTCGGGACGCAAGGGGACCTATGAAAAACTGTTCGACGATCTGCGCGGCGAAGGGTTCGTGCGGCTCCTCATCGACGGGGAGGAATACCGGCTCGACGGCGAGATGCCGAAACTCGACAAGCAGAAGAAACACGACATCGGCATCGTGGTGGACCGGATCGCGGTGCGCGACGGCGCCGACCTGAACCGCATCCGCGCCTCGGTCGAAACGGCGCTCCGGAAAGGGGAAGGAAAACTGCTCCTGCAACTCGCCGACGGGACGATGAAACTCTTCAGCGAACAGTTCGGGTGCCCGTACTGCGGCATCTATTACGACGAGATAGAGCCGCGGTCGTTCTCCTTCAACAGCCCCGCCGGAGCGTGCCCGACCTGCAACGGACTCGGCTTCACGATGCGGATGGAGGAGAAACTCATCGTGACGAACCCCGAGAAGCCGCCGACGCGCGGCGCGATACCGTCACTGTGGAACTTCACGACGCAGATGATAGAGCAACTGCTCGACCACTACGGCGCCGACAAAAAGACGCCGCTCAACAAGTTGCCGGAAAAAATACGCAAGGCGATACTCTACGGCAGCGAGGAGCAGATAAAGTTCTCGGTGAGGACCGAGAACATGAAGCACGACTTCGACCGCCCGTTCGAGGGCGTCATCACGGCGCTCGAGCGGCGGTACCGCGAGACGACGAGCGAGATGATCCGCGAGGAACTGGCGAAATATCTCGTCGAGGGGGTGTGCGACACCTGCGGCGGGAAACGGCTCCAGCCCAAGGCGCTCGCGGTGACGGTGGCCGGGATGAACATCCACGAGATGGGCGAGATGCCGGTGGAGGATCTCGCGAAGGTCTTCGGCGACGAGAAGAAACTGGGCTTCACCGCTTTCCAGAAGGAGGTGGCGCACAAGCCGGCGGCCGAGATCCACGCGCGGCTCGGTTTTCTCGACCGCGTGGGGCTCGGCTACCTGACGCTCAACCGGAAGACCGCGACGCTCTCGGGCGGCGAGGCCCAGCGGATACACCTCGCGACGCAGATCGGGAGCGCGCTCACCGGCGTCACCTATGTCCTCGACGAGCCCTCCATCGGCCTGCACGCCGCCGACACCGAGAAACTGATATCGATACTGCGCAACCTGCGCGATCAGGGAAATAATGTCATCGTCGTCGAGCACGACCGCGATATCATGGAGGCATCCGACATCATCGTCGATCTCGGACCCGGCGCCGGACGCAAGGGAGGCGAACTCCTCTATGCCGGGCCGGCGAAGGGCATCGGCGCGGTCCAGCGGTCGCTCACCGGCAGATACCTTTCCGGCGAACTGGCGATACCGACGCCGAAAAAGCGGCGCAAGCCCTCCGGCTGGATACGGCTGGCCGGCGCACGGACCAACAACCTCAAGAACATAGATGTCGCCGTGCCGCTCGGGGTGCTGTGCGCGGTGACCGGCGTATCGGGTTCGGGCAAGTCGTCGCTCATCATGGAGACGCTCCTCCCGATGCTCGAAGGAAAACCGGCGCCGGCTAAGAAGTTCTCGGTGACGGGCGCACTCGACGAGTTCCTCGAGATAGACCAGTCGCCCATCGGCCAGACGCCGCGCAGCAACCCGGCGACCTATACGCAGGCGTTCGGCCCGATACGCGACCTGTTCGCCCAACTGCCCGAATCGCGGGCACGCGGCTATCTGCCGGGGCGATTCTCGTTCAATGTCAAGGGGGGCAGGTGCGAGCGGTGCGAGGGGGCGGGGCTCATCCGCATCGAGATGAACTTCATGCCCGACACCTATGTCACCTGCCCCGATTGCGGCGGCAAGCGGTTCAACCCCGACACGCTCGAGATACGATACAAGGGAAAAAGCATTTACGATGTGCTCGAGATGGAGGTGGACGAGGCGGTCGACCTGTTCCAGCCCTTTCCGGCGATACGGCGCAAACTGGAACTCCTCCACAACATCGGGCTCGGCTACATCGCGCTCGGCCAGCCGGCCCATACGCTGTCGGGCGGCGAGGCGCAACGCGTGAAACTGTCGAAGGAACTGGCGAAGAAAAAGGCCGACCGGACGCTCTACATCCTCGACGAGCCGACGACGGGGCTCCATTTCGACGACATCAGGAAACTGCTCGTCATCCTGAACCGGCTCGTCGACCGCGGAGCATCGGTCCTCATCATCGAGCATAACCCCGACATCATCAAGTGCGCCGACCACATCATCGATCTCGGCCCGCAGGGTGGCGGCAAGGGCGGCGAGATCGTCGCCTGCGGCACGCCGGAAGAGGTGGCGAAAAGCGCCCGGTCGCTCACCGGCAAGATGTTGAAGAATATCCTGTGATACACGGAGGTTCCCTATGAAACCGAGAGACCTGTTGTTCGTCGCCGGCGTGGCGGCGCTTTTCTCACCGTTCTTCGTTTCCGACGCGGTGTTCGACGGCTACAAGATGTTCAACGCCGATCACGGCATCATCATGGGCGCGATCAAGTTCGCGATCCTTGCGACGCTCGGCGAGATCATCGGCCTGCGCATCCGGACCGGCGAGTACGACGCCCCGAACTTCGGCATCCTGCCGCGCGCCATCGTCTGGGGCTTCCTCGGCGCGGCGATCTCCTACGCCTTCATCGTCTTCCCGTCGGGCACCATCAAGTTCCTCGCCTATCTCGGCCTGCCGGTGACCCCCGACACGCTCAAGGGAGCCGTCACCGGGATGCAGGTCGCGACCGCGTTCTCCATCTCGGTCGGCATGAACCTCATCTTCGCGCCGTGGATGATGACGCTCCACAAGATCACCGACGAGCACATCACGCGCACCGGCGGCACCGTCGCGGGGCTGTTCCGGCCCATCGCGTTCGGCGACATCCTTTCGAAGATGAACTGGGGGGTGATGTGGGGCTTCGTCTTCAAGAAGACCATCCCGCTCTTCTGGATACCGGCCCACACGGTAACCTTCCTGCTACCGGAACAGTACCGCATCCTCTTCGCGGCGCTTCTCGGCGTCGTGCTCGGCGTGATACTCGCTATCGCCGCTCTGATGGCGAAAAAGGCCTAGAAAGAAAAGGGGATCGCCCTTACCACGGACGGGTCGTCGGCATGAGTTTGATGGTGCCGACAAGCGTAAGACTCTTCAGGTCGTCATCGAGGCCGCCGGTGATGTAGAGCAGGTTCCCCGACCGGGCGACCCTGTGGAGCGCCCGCCCCGGATCCGATTCGCTGGTCCCGTTGAAATAATCGCCGAACCGGGGAGCGGGGGCGCCGTCGTGTTGTTCCGGGTCCCAATCGTTCTCCCAGTACATCATATCGAGATCGATGAGTTGGTAGAAGTTCGTCGCGCCGACGCTCGCCGAGGTCGTATCGAAGCCTTCGGCCCCGCCGATCACCGAGAAATACCCGTTGTAGCCTTCGGTGACATCGAGCGTCACTTCATGGAACCAGGTGCTCTTGGGAAAGATGTCGCCCGACCTGTAGGTGCGGTCCGCCATGTTGAAGCGGTAGCCCCGCGCATGCATCTCGAACGCCGTCGCGTCTTTGGGCAGGTCGAGCCCGTTCGCCGCGACGATGATATCGCCCTGCGCCGCCGCCGAGCCGAAGAAGAGATTCGGCGTAGTATCGTTCCATTCCTCGTACACATCCTTCGAGATGATGTGGGTGAACTTCGCGGTGCTCGTCGCCTTGCGACCGCCGATCACCAGCACGCGCGGGGTGCCGTTGTCGAGCCCCGCCGGCGCCACGACCGGCATCACGAAGGTCTCGGTCTTGTCGCTGTGGTATTCGTTCACCACCGCGCTGATGGCCCCGTCCTCGCCGACGGTCACCTCGATGCCGTGTATCTTCGAAAGTGCCGCGCCGTCCTTCGCGCCGCCGACCACGAAGAGCGTGCCGCTCCCGGTCGTTTCGTCGGTCCGCACGAAGGCGTACCCCTGATAGGGGGCGAAGATGCTCGGCCAATCGAGCGCCCCTTCGACCCAATCCACTGTCGTGTTATCGGTCGTGGTCAACCGCTGATTCTTTCGGGGCAGACCCACCGTGTATATCTCCATCCCGGCCGGCGCCCCATTGAGGGTGACCGGCAGATCGGGGTAGTCGGTGACGGCGGTCTTTTCCATCTTCATGTTGCTGACGCCGCCGGTGATGAGCACGCGACCGTCCGGAAGCGGGACCACTGTGTGGAACGCACGGAATTCTTTCATGTCGGCTATCTGATCCACCGTTCCGCTCTCGGTATCAAGAAGTTCGACCGTGTCGTCGGCCTCCCAGGTCCCGTTGTTGGTCAGGGTGAACCCGCCCGTTATCAGGATACGACCGTCGGGCAGGGTCGTCGCGACATGCCCGAACCGCGGCGTTTGCAGTTTCTTGGGGAAACAGCCGATACCGGAGACCGGGTAAAGACTCGCGTACACATTGGTCTTCTTGCCGCTCACGAAATTGAGTCCCTGCACCGTTCCTATCCATTTCGGCGCCGGATCGCTGATCGACTCGAATCCGTAGAGTTCCAGCCGCGCGTTGGAGACATTCGGTATACCCGATATCGTCACATCGCCGGACAGTTGATCTTTGGTGAGGGAGGTCGTGTGTTTCGGCTTAGGACTGCTCACATCGTATATCCGGATGGTGAGCGCACCCAGTTTATCCTGTATGTTGTCGCCGACATAGTCCTCACAGGCGGTGTCGTCTGCCGCGAGCAGGGTCATGGCGACCCGCATCTCGTCGGCGGGGACGGCATCGGCGGGGGACTCGTCGCCGCAGGAGATCAGAAACATCACCGGCACGGCGAACGCCGCCAGCCGCCCAAAGAACCGTTCCATCATCGTCCTCTCCTCTTGATCAAACAGCACGCTTTCCGTTCATGGTCGCGCCCATCATATCTTTATGGAAGGAAAATGCAATAATTTTAAGGCCACGAAAAAACGGGAAGATGGGTCGCGGCGTCGCATATCTCGACCTTTCGGACCGCGCCCCCCGCGACGGTCACCACCGCGTAGGTCGGCGCGCCGTCGACGCCCGGCCGCCCGAGCGAGCCGGGATTCAGGTAGAGGATGCCCTCCTCCTCGCGCAGCAACGGCTGGTGAGTGTGCCCGAAGACGACCAGCCGGGGACGGCTCCCCGTTATCTCCCGGCGGTTCTCCGGCAGGAGCCGGTGCGGCGCCGTGAGATTGTGCACGAGGAAGAACCGGACCCCCCCGATGTCGGCGCGCACCGTCTCGGGAAGTTCCGGCAACGCGGTGTCGGTGTTGCCGCGCACCGCATGGACCGTTTCGAAACAGTGGAGCGCCGTGAGGATCCGGTCATCGCCGATGTCGCCGGCGTGGAGCACCGTATCGGCGGCGATGTCGCATATCCGATCGGGCAGGGAACCGTGGGTGTCCGAAACGACCAGTATCCGGCGCTCGTCCGGAGGATGTCCGTTCTTTTCTGTGTTCATGGCGGCGAGTGTATCACGGGCATCGCGACAAGTCAAACGGAATGTCGCGGAGGGTGGAGGGAGAATACGGTCTCTCCGAATACCCTCACCCCGGCCCTCTCCCGAGAACGGGCGAGGGAGGACAAGGATTATTTTTTCTTACAGAGGCCCGGGATGGCGGCGCGAAATGTATCGGCAGGGTAGTTCTTCTTGTTGACCGTGACCCCCGCGGCGGTGACCGCAAGTTCGTGAAGCGCCGGTTTCGCCTCTTTGCCGGCGGTGCAGGTGAGCATCACCTTCCCGTCGTCCATCTTCGAGACGAGCCATTCGAGCGTCCCTTCCGCACCACGGTCGAGCACCGTGAACCCGGCCTGCGCGGTAAGTTCCTTCGGCAGTTTGTCGGCCTCGGCAAGCGCGGCGGCAAGCCCCTGTATCTGCGCGATGAGGACGATCCGCTGGAGTTTCACCGCGTCAGCCATCTCACCCGCCGGGATGAGGGCGAGCGCTTCGGCCGCTTTGCCGATCTTCTCGCCGACGAGCAGGATATTGGCGAGATCGTCGCCCGCCGTAAGATCGAGTTTGTCGCGCAGTTCCCACCCTTCGGCGAATTTATCCTGCGAGACGAGCGCGTAGAAGAGCCCTTCCCACGCCGCGCCGTTACGCGGCGAACTCTTCGCCGCCGCGCGGAAATGGGTCTCGGCGGTCGCCATGTCGTTCTTCTCGTAGGCGACCCCGGCGAGGAAATAGTGCGCCCCGGCGTGGTCCGGTTCCTTGGCGATGACATCGGTCATACGCGCCGCCGCCGACTCCTTGTCGCCCTTCTCGTAGGCGATGAGCCCGATGTTGTAGAGCGATTCAGCCGGCTGGATGTTGTTCTGGATGCAGACCGCGAAGAGTCCCGCCGCGTCGTCGGCCTTGCCCATGCCCTGCAGGGCGAGGGCGCGGTAGAAGAGCGCTTCGGGAGCGGCGCTTTTTTCGAGGATCGGCAGCGCTTCGGCGTACTTTTCCTCCATCACCAGCGCGCGGCCTTTGGCGAAGTCGGGGTCGGCGGTGCTTTCCTGCAGAAGCGCAAGGTTGCGGTCGGCCTGTTTCTGCTGGGTGGTCTTGCCGCCGCAGGCGAGGATGAGCAGGAGGCAGGTGGCGAAAACGACGAGCAGTTTCATGCTATACTCCTTGTTCATAGTCCCTCGAACGGGCAGACGCCTTCTTTTTCGCAGTAACAGTCCATGTCACTCAAGACGAGCGGGGTACTGGCGTGGCGCTGATAGAGTAGCCACTTTCCCTCGAATTCGCCGTAGCCGTATTTGTAGACATTGTCCTTCTCTATCATTTTCATGCAGTACCGTTTCTTGGTGTCAAGCCGATAAAAACAGGCACGAGCCGTTGATCCATCACCTCCCACTTCTGTGTACAGCAGGGTATTTCCTCTAAGTGTACGGGGCACGAGAGAATATCCGCCCACAGCCTCTATCTCCGGGCTGAAATCGGTAACGATGTCTTCGTAGACCGGCGCAGCTCCTCTCATGTCGACACGGGTGATCGCTCGATTAACATTAGAGGAATACACGAAAACACCTGCGGTTTCTTTATCGAATGTTATCACATACGCTGTCTCATTGTCTCTCGCAACTCTGGAACAAGCAGACAGGGATTGCGGTGCCTTCGATAAGTCGCACACATATCCTTGGGTGTCGTCACCTACCCCCAGAAGATTGCCCTGTAGATCAGGATAATATCCCATTCCTTCTCCAAGACTGATCCATTTCCATTCACCGACCTTGGCGTACATCATTCGGTATGGACCGTTCTCCGTTTCCTGAATGTTCGCAAACACCCAGTTCTCGTTGTTCGCCGGGGTGTAGGCAAGGAAATATACTGGCTTAGGGTAAACGACACGGTATGAACCATCCGTGCCATAATAATTAATATAGCGATAGGTGTTACCTAAATCAAGCGTTCGAAAATCCATTGATATTGCCAACATATTCCCTTGCTGATAACTCAACATGCCTGTGGCAAGGGGGCCCAGTGCTAAATACGATTTCTTCTTGATGTCATAGGCAAAGGCTTTTCTCCCCGTCATATAGTCTGGAGGAGAAATGGTAACCGGTGTCAATTGAAAACCAACAATCCCTCCGCTCAGATTCCAATGCTTCACCGCACCGTGTGTTCCATCGTGATACCAATCCAACGATACCAGCATTAGATCGCACTCGTGGATTGCAAATGAAGGGTATTCTTTATCCACATCCGCCTTTGTCATCGGCTTCAGATTGGACATCTCGCAGGGATACGGATAGCAGTCGTATTCGGGATAATCCTTCGCAAGCTTCTTGTTCTGCTCTTCCCATAAGTTCCGCATACACTGCGGATCCTTCTCGGTCGGCGTGTCGCAGGGACGGCAAAAATGGATGGTGTCGTCCTCCCGGTAATACGGGAACTTCGCCTCGATGAGCGGCGGACAATCGACATTATCGGCGTCGGTCAGTAATTCGTCCGCCTCGACGAGAATGGCGTCGTCGATTGCATCGTCAACGACAGCGGCATCATCGGCCACCGGCGCGTCGGCGTCGCCTTTCACCGTGTCGGCGTCGTTCTTGGCGGTGTGAGAAGTGCAGGCGGCAAAAGAAAGAAATAGCGTCGCGAGCAGTGTCCACCGCACGCCCGACAGCCTCATGCTTTCTTTTTCGGGATGAGCGGCTCTATCTGAGAAATGAGTTCGGGAATGTGGTGTAGAGCGGTGAACCAAACGCGTTCGGTCAATATCTCGCCGTAATCGTGGGCCAGTATGTTGCGCAAACCGATGATCCGCTTCCACGGAATGGCGGCATGGGCGGCCTGAAAACCGTCCGACAGATGGTTCGCCGCCTCGCCGATGACCAGCAGTTGCCTCTCGACCGCGAAACGGGTCAATTTATCTTTCTCAAACTTATTAAAGTTCTTGCCCTCTATGAACGAAACAATGTCCCGCGCCGCCTGCAGCATGTCCCAGATATAGGAAAGGTCGCGATCCTCAGGCCGCATAGAGCACCTCGTAGTTCGCCAATATCGATGCGCGCCGGTAGGGATTTTTCACCGCATCCATCTCGACGAGATCCACGGACCTTCCGAAGAGCGTCTCCAGCTCCTCGCGCATTGCCGCGAGCTCAAAAAGGCCGTGTTGCGCCGAGCGGTCGAAACGCACCAACACATCGATGTCGCTCGTCGCGGAGAATGAGTCGCCGAGGACCGATCCGAAAAAAGAGAATTCAAGGATATGCCACTTCTTGCAGAATTCGACGATCTTCTTTTTCGGGACCATTATGTTTCTCATCGCGCTCATCGACAATCCCCCATCATCAATCGCCCTATCTTAACAGGTCGGATATTTTTTGCAAGAGCGATTTCAAGAGAACGGTATCAGTTGAGACCGGCGAACTTCTTTATCTCGGCGTAGGAGTGCTTGCCGTTGGTCGTCTCCTTCACCACGCCGTTCTCGTCGGCGAAGAGCGTGAAGGGAAGCAGTATCCCGGCGTTCTGCAGCGACTCGGGCGCCTGAATGACCTCGAAGGTGACGCCCTGTTTCCTGACTATCTTCCGCGCGTTCGCGGCGAGCGGATCGACGCTTATCGAGATGATCTTGACCAGCCCCTTCGCCTCTTCGTACTCTTTCTTTATCCGTTCGATGTCGGGGAACATCTCGATGCAGGGGACGCACCAACTCGACCAGAAATCAACGATGATCTTCTTCCCCTTGTGGTCGGAGAACTTCACCTCTTCGCCGGTGATGAGCGACCGCATCACGATGCCGTGGAGGTTCTTCCCCTTTTGGAAATCCTCGTCGGTCAGTTCCCGTTCGAGCGCCTTGTCGACCTCGTCGAGCGCCTCGGGCATCTTGGGCTGGGTCACGACCGGCGCGACCGGCTCCTCCTTTTTCGTACAGGCGAACAGGAAACAGCACGAGAGTACGAACACGGTGATCGAGCGCATACTGCCCTCCTAGAAATACTTTTTCCTGAAGATGACCGGGGCATTCACCCGCTTCACGACGGTGCCGATGATGCGGCCGCCGGTGAGTTTCGCCGCCTCGACGGCGTGTTTTTTGTCGACGACGCAGACGAACCCGACGCCGCAGTTGAAGACGGTGAACATCTCGCGCTCCGATACGCCGCCCGCCTTCTTGAGCCACTGGAAGAGCGGCGGTATCGTGAACTCGCCAGTGACCTCGACCGCCAGTTTTTCGGGAACGACCCGCGGGATATTTTCGTAGAATCCGCCGCCGGTGATGTGGACCATCCCCTTGACCGGCACCTTTTTGAGCAGTTTCGTGATGAGTTTCACATAGATGGTGGTCGGCTTCAGGAAGGCGTCGGCGACCGTCGCGCCGAGTTCGGGGATGCGACTGTGTATCTTGAGTTTCTGCTGGGTGAAAAGAATGCGGCGGACCAGCGAGTAGCCGTTGGAGTGGACGCCGCTCGACGGGATGCCGACGAGCATGTCGCCCGCCTTCACCTTCGAGCCGTCGATGATCTTGTCCTTATCCACCACACCCACCGAGAAGCCGGCGAGGTCGAATTCCCCCGGAGGATAAAAGTCGGGCATCTCGGCCGTTTCTCCGCCGACAAGCGCACAACCCGCCTGCGCACAGCCCTCAGCGATGCCTTTCACCACGAGCGCCGCGGTGTCGGCCGACAGTTTGCCGGTGGCGAAGTAGTCGAGAAAAAAGAGCGGTTCGGCGCCGAGGACGAGCACATCGTTCACGCACATCGCGACGAGATCGATGCCGATGGTGTCGTATTTCTTCGCCATGAAGGCGAGTTTCAGTTTCGTCCCCACGCCATCGGTGCCGCTGACGAGGACCGGCGTCTTTATCCCCTTCGGTATCGTCACCATCGCCGAGAAGCCGCCGATGCCGGCGAGTACCTCGGGACGGTGGGTCTTTTTTACCAGTTCCTTTATCATCGGGACGAGGCGGTTACCCTCCTCGATATCGACCCCCGCTTTCCGGTAGGCGTCTCCACTCATGCGGCATCTCCTTTGAATGAATGATCGGGCCGCCCCACTATATCGTAACGGAAGTGATTGTCAATTGAAGTGGAAGAAAGTGGAAAGGTAGAAAAAGCAATGTACTTGAACCTGAAATCACTCCGCGCATCGGAACCCTGTGTTGCCATAGAGGTCGTCCGAACCAAAGTAGTCGTCGTTGCGATTGGACACGCGCAAGGTGATGTCGGAGTCGTTGTGCCACGATCCGCCACGAGTCACATGGGATTTAGTGGATTCAGGTCCTGTAGGATTGTTTGTGGGCGAGGATTCATAGTAAGTGCTATCATACCAGTCGTTCGCATATTCATGGACATTTCCTATCATGTCATAAGCTCCGTAGGCCGAGACGCCGTTCGGCTTGCTTCCGACCGACATCGTACCCGCGGTACCACAACCGGAGCCACCAGCATTCTTGTCATATATCACTGCATAGTCACATGATGCGGCGGGTTCGTTACCCCACGGATATTTACGACCGTCGGTGCCTCGGGCCGCCTTTTCCCATTCGGCTTCGGTCGGAAGTCGTCCTCCCACCCATTCACAGAATGCTTTCGCGCCATACCATGTCACGCACTGCATCGGATGATTTTCTTTGCCCGTTACGCCGAGGTTGCAGTTCGAGTTATAACTGTTGGTGTAATAGTGGTCATTTTCGCCATTGTTGTTGCACGCACCGCTAGAGATGCATTTTTGATACTCTCCGACGGTCACTTCGTACTTGCCGATCTTATAGGTCGAGAGGGTTACTGCATGATAAGGGAGTTCGTCTTTATAGCAATTTGTGTCTACCACCGCATTACAGCCCATCTGAAATTCTCCGGCAGGTATCTCAACCATCTCTGGCGGCGTACCCTGACCAAAGTAGTCTATGTCGGGTTCTTCATTATCCGCCGTATCTTCCGTTACGACAATATCCTTTTCTACCGCCTCATTATCCACCGGAGTTTTTGTCTCACCATCGCAGGCGAGAAGTATCAAGCTTGCCACGAAGAGAAAAAGGTATTTGGTCATGGAGCCCTTACCGCAAATGAAATTGAACTGTGGCATTATATCTTACGAAAAAGAAATTCAACTCTTTTTCGGTATCGGCCTTCGGGCTGCACGGACGACCTAAGAAAAAAGGGCCGCCCCTGACGGAGCGGCCCCGTGAAAGTAGGGACGGGAGATCGATCAGAGCGCCTTCTTGAAAGCGCCGGCCGCTTTGAACGACACGGTCTTCGAGGCCTTGATCTGGATCTTCTGGCCGGTCTTCGGGTTGACACCCTTGCGGGCCTTGAGGTTGCGTTTCTTGAAGGTGCCGAAGCCGCTGAGGACGAGTTTGTTCTCGGCGTTCACGGTGTCCTTCACGATCTGCACGAAGGTCTCGTACAGCGCTTTCACCTGATCGTTGGTCAGGTTGATCTCCTTCGCCATGTTCTCCTTGATCGCCTTGATGAAATCGTTCTTCGTCGCGGCGACGATCTTCTTGGCCATGTTCTCCTCCAGAAAAAAAGTTAAAAAAAACGAAAGCCGGACGGGGGCAGTATGCGCCGTCCGTATGCGGAAATCAAGAAAATCGTGACGGTATCGATGAAGTTTTTTTCAGTCGCTATCAGCAAATTATGGTCGTTCCGGCATAACTGTTGATAAGGTCTATCGTTTTTTTCTTGGCCGCGCGGAGCATATCGCGCTTCTGATGATAAGGCACAAAGGCCGATTTCACGCCGTTTATCACGAGGTCGAGTATCTGCTGCGGCGCGAGACCGAAGAGTTGGTACGCCTTGAGATACTCGTCGGTCATCGTCGTATCGGTGATGAGCAGGTTGTCGGTGTTGAGCGTGACGCGCAGGCCGAGATCGAGGTAGAACGGGAACGGGTGGTCCTCTATCCGTTTCACCGCGCCGGTCTGGGCGTTCGACGAGAGACAGACCTCGAGCGGTATGGGGTGG
>JAKLFG010000014.1 GCA_022711315.1 bacterium
CACCCGGGATCCGTTCGATGGGGTTCGTTATGAGGTTCTCTATCTCTTCGGCTTTATAGCGGATATCCTCTTTCGACGAGGTGACCGAAAGAAAGACTATCGGCATCATGGACATATCGAACTTGAAAATGATGGGGTCATCGACATCGTCGGGAAGAAAACTGCCCGTCATGTTCAGGATGTCGCGGATGTTGTTGGTCGCCTCGTCCAGATTGACCCCGTATTCGAATTCACAGGTGACCGTCGAGACATTCTCCAGCGAGCGGCTGAAAACATTCTTCACGCCGGCGGTGGACGAAACGGCAGATTCGATGACCTTGGTCACCTTCTCCTCCACCTCCTCCGAACCGGCGCCGCGGTACACGGTGATCACCGAGATGTAGGGCGCCTCTATCTCGGGCATGAGATCTATCGGAAGGTCGGTAAGCGAGTATATCCCGAACAGTCCCATCATGATGAATATGATGGAAACGAGGACCGGCCGGTTGACAGCGAATCTAGAGAAATTCATTTACTACCTCACTTTTGCAACTCTTGAGGCGCGATGACGGTCACTTTCTGCCCCTCTTCGAGTCGTCTGCCGCCACCGACGACGATATCCTCGGTGCCATCGAGCCCCTTCTCGAGGATGGTATAGCCATCGACGGTGCCGCCCATGAATATCTCCTTGGTGAAGACGCGGTCCTCGCTGTTCTTGACATAGACGATCCCCGCCTCGTTGTCGCGGGTGAAGACGGCATTGCGTGGTATCACGAGATACTCTTTTTCGGGAAGGGTGAAGCGAACGCGCACCGTCATCCCCGGTTTATAGAAGTGGTCGCGGTTATCCACCGTCAGTTCGACCTTGACGCTCTTGGTCATCGGATCGACCTTGCTGTTGATCAGGGCGACCTTCGCGGTCGTCTCCTTGTCGGGGAACGCGTCGAAAAAGACCTTTGCCTCCGTTTTTCCGGTGATGCCGCCGATCTCGAGTTCGCTTACAAAAATGCTTATCTTGAGCGTGTCGGTCTGGACGATCTCGAACATCGGGCGCGGGCTGGCCGGAGAGGCCATCTCGCCGATCTCACCGTTGCGCGCGGCGACATAGCCGGTGAAGGGGGCGGTGATCGCAGTGTAGGCCAGTTGCCGCAGGTTGCCGTCGACCGCGCTCTGCGCCATGCCGCGCTGCGCTCGGGCCGCGGCGAGTCCCGCCTCGGTCTGCTTGTAGCCCGCCTCGACCTGCTCGTATTCGCTGGCCGATACCGAACCGCTCTGTTTGAGCGTCTTGAAGCGCTCGAAATCGGCGCTTATCTTCGCGAAGGCCGCCTCGGCCTGCATGACCCCCGCCTCGGCCGCCGCGAGTTGTGCCTTGGCGGCGTTCAAAGCGATCTCGTAGTCGCTCCCGTCGAGCCGTGCGAGGAGCGCGCCCGCCTTGACCGGGTCCCCCTCCTTGACCGCGAAGGACTTGATGACCGCCGCGACCTTGGGGTTGATGTAGGCGGCCTGTGCCGCCATGGCGACAGACGCGGTGTCGAAGGAGCGGCTGAACTTCTTCTTTTCCGGTTTGGTGATGTTGACCGCCTGCGTGAGATCAGCTCCGTCGCCGGCCGCCTCTTTCGAACAGGAAAAAAAGATCGGACAGCATGCTGTCAGAATAAGCGCCACCGATATCAGTCTGGTGTTCATGGGAGTCTCCTTCTCCTATCTGCCGTACAGTTTTTTCTTCATACCGTCGACCCCTCCGATGAGGAACTCGAAGATGTCATCGTGAGCGATGTTGTCAAGCCGCCACGGGAACTGCGAGATGATGGAATAGGACTCGAGCGCCTTGGCCTGCTTCGCGATCCCGGTCGACATCGTGACAAAGGAATGGAGGAACCCGGCGTACATCAGCGTGATCTTCTTGGTGCGGTCGTCATCGGGCGATTCGCCGAGATACTGCGCCATCACGCTGTTCAGCCAATGCAGCTCCGTGTCGCGATGGGAGAGTATCTTGCGGGCGATATCGGGCGAATTGAACATATATTTCTGTATCTCGTAGAACACCTCGGTCGATATCTCCATGAGCGGCCGGAACTCCTCGTAGCCGCCGAAGAAGACCTTGAGATTGAAATCGCAGTACACCCACAGCACCTCGCGAGGGCTTTTCGCCTGCGCGACAAGCGGACCGATCTTTTCCTTCAGTTTGGTATTGAAAAGTTCAAAGCCCTCGACCAGAAGCGCTTCCTTGGATTCGAAGTAGTAGTAAAGTGCCGACTTCGTGAGTCCCGACCGTTCCGCGACATCGTTCAGCGTGACACGGTTTATCCCGTACTCCCCTACCAACTTGATGAAGCCGTTGAGTATGAGTTCCTTCTTATCGGTGTTGCCGTTCATCACCACCACCTCAGTTACCGTTCAGCGCGGTCGCCGGAACGCCGATGGTCCCCGCGAGTTTCTGGAGCGCTATCTTATACTGGAATATTGCGGTGATGTAGGAGGTCTTCGCCTGCCGCTCCTGCAGGTTCGCCGCGAGAAGATCGGTCTCGGTGGTCAATTTCTCCTGATACTTCGACTCTTCGATGCGCAGGTTCTCGGCGGCGACCTCCCGTTCCGCGGTCGCTATGGCGATCTCCTTCTCCTTGACCATGAGATCGGTGTACAGTTGTGTCACCTGCAGGCGCAACTGCTTGCGGACATCGATGTTGGCCAGCCGCATCTTCGTCTTTTCGCCACGCGCCTTCTTAAAAGAATTTATCTGCTTCATCGTGTCGAACCCGAAATCCCACGACAGGACCGCGCCAACGAAAAAGGTCCCCTCGGGGCTGAAGGTGGTCGCGTCGAAATTGTGCTTGTAGCCGCCGGTAAGCGCTATGGTCGGCACGAGCGGCTGGATGGCGATGTCCTGCAGGGTCGAGGCGACAAGATCAGCACGATCCAGCATCGCGATCTCGGCGCGATGCTCGTCCTGCAGAGCCAGCAGGCGGTCGAGCGCAGGCACCGGAGCGATCTCGTCCGGGCTTTCCGAGAAGGGCGCGAAACTTTCCATGTCGCGGTTCATGAGCAGGGCGAGCGCCCGTTTCAAGAGCGTCCGGTTACCCGCAACGGTCTGTCGCTCCTTTTCAAGCCGCGCCTTCTCGAGTTTCACCTTGAGCACCGCCCGCTTGTCGGTCAGACCGGCGTCGACAAAATTCTGCGCCTGCGTCTCGTAACGGTCGAGTTGCTTGACCGTGTCGGCGAGCAGGGCATCGAGCCGTTCGATCATAAGATATGAATAGAAATATTCGGCCGCCTTGACCCGGATCTGGTCGGCGGTGGACCTCTTCTTTATCTCCTCTATCTCTCGCGCCATCGTTTGGGCATCGTGCCCTTTCCAGACGCTCCATAGCGGCGTCACCGGTTGTGCGACGGTAATGTCAAGGGTCCGCGACCACTCCGGCATATCGAAGGCCCCCGAGAGATCGAATCCGGGTATCGAAGGCATCGCAAGTCCCTCCGGCTCCGGCTCGAAATAGAGTTTCAGGTAACTTACATTGATGCTGGCCGTCGGGAAAAAACTCCAGAAGGTGCTGTCCGCGTCGGCCTGCGCCGCATCTATCGACGCCTCGACCGACCGGAGCGATTCGCTCTCGCGCAGACTCTCGGCGACACACTGATCAAAGGTCAGCCGCTCCTGTGCCGACAGCAGGCCTCCGCCGAGCATCAACGCCATACCCACCATAAAGATCCACTGCATCTCTTTTCTCCTTAAGCCTGTTATCTGATACGATTTTCGGCGATCATCGTTTTTTTCAAAAACAACCTTGACCGATTTGAACAAAAAACTCAAAAGGTCGGTCGTTAGAATATCTCCATGTACCGATTTGTCAAGAGGTTTCTGCTTGCAAAACACAACTACTTATTATTGCTTTGTTTTTCTACTTTATGCCACGGGAATGCAGTATCTCGACATACTGCTGGTCGGCGATCCTGACATGCTTCTGGAGCCATTCGGTCAGAAAGGCTGAGAGATCCATCCCCAAGGTGGCATCGTGCCCGCGTCCCAGATCGGCAATCATCTTCTCTACCCTGCTGATGAAGTCCCTGTGGGCGACCCGGTGGGCCGACAGGGCGGCGTATCCCGCCTTCTTCATCAGGTCCTCTTCTTCCTTGAAATGAACATGGGCGTAGTCGCACAGATCGCCAAGCAGTTTGGCCGCCACCTCGCGGGTCTTGCCGGTCGCGTTCGCCTCGCGGAGTTCTTCGATGATGTCGAACAACCGCTGGTGCTGCTCGTCAAGCACCTTCACATGGACCAGATATTCAGCCGCCAACTTCCCCATCGCGATCCTCCTTCCGCTGTCCAGATGATAAAAGTGGTGGGCGATACAGGACTCGAACCTGTGACTTTCTGCATGTGACGCAGACACTCTACCAACTGAGTCAATCGCCCACACGAAGCGTACTTCTACACAAAGAGAGACCGATTGTCAACTCTTTTTCTGTTAGGCACCGCCCTTCCCGACGCTAACAGTGATATAACATCAGGAATTGGCATTTTTCTTCTCGATCGCTATACTCGGTGCGTCAACGGACGGAGGAGGAGACCGATGTCACACGAACTGGTCTATGTGGTCCCGGAACAGTCGAAGGAGCGGGACGCTCTCAAGGAATTCATCCTCAAACATCCCTATCTGCGCTTCGTTTCGCTCGTCGGGGTCGATTTCCTCGGCAACGATACCGACGAACGGATACCCATCGAGTATTTCCTGAAGAACCTAGAAGATATCTTCGCGGGCGGCGTCCAGACCGACGGTTCGTCGGTCAACCTCCCCGGCATCGCCGAACTCAACGACGCGAAGGTTGACTTCATAATTGATCCCGACCGCGCGTGGTTCGTCGACTACAACCCCGATCTTCTGGACCGCAACGATGTACCCGTCGGCACGATACGGATACCGATATTCTTCCGGCACCATGAGAGATTCGTCTGCTCGCGGTCGGTCCTGCACGACACGCTGGAACACTTGAAAAGCGAACTGCGGTCCCTGCTTGCCGCCGACACGAAGTTCCTCGCGGCGCACGGCATCGCAGCCGGCGGCATCGCCGACATCTACTTCACGCTCGGCACCGAACTGGAGTTCTGGGTATCCTCCCCCGCCCCGCAGGTATCCTCGCGCGAACTTAAGGTGACCCAGTCGCTCAAGGAGTCGTACTGGAAACGGACCCGCGGCGAGATACGGACCTGCCTCGAAGAATCGCTCCTGCTGCTCCAGCGCTACGGGCTCGAACCGGAGATGGGTCACAAGGAGGTCGGCGGCGTCAAGGGAAAGATAACCGAGCAGGGACGGCTCCACGATGTTATGGAGCAGTTGGAGATAGACTGGCGGTTCAGCGACCCTTTGCAGGCGGCCGACAACGACATACTCGCCCGCTTCGCCGTCAAGGACACCTTCATGCGGCACGGCCTTTCAGTGACCTTCGTCGCCAAGCCGGTCGAGGGGATCGCCGGGAACGGCAAACATATGCACATCGGCGTCGGACTCAGACTCTCTGACGGCCGCCGGGTGAACCTGTTCGACCCGAACGATCCGAAAAGTCACCTGTCGAACTACGGCTACGGCGCGGTGATGGGGATCCTGCGCAACTGGGAGGCGGTCAACCCGTTCGTATCGCACTCCAACTCGGCGCTCCGGCGACTCCAACCCGGCTTCGAGGCACCCGTCTCCATCGTCGCCTCGCTCGGCCGTTCTCCCGAAAGCCCGTCACGCAACCGCACGGTGCTCGCGGGACTCGTCCGCGGCGACAGCCCGCTCTCGATACGGTTCGAGGTGCGCGCCCCCAACCCGCACACCAACACCTACCTCGCCGCCGCCGCGATGTACCTTGCGATGCTCGACGGGATGCGCTATGCCGCCGGGAGAACACCGGCCGACCTGCACCGGGAACTGGCCAAAAAGCGCGGGGAACAGGCGAGCTATCTCGCCGCAGACCGTGAATATCTTTCCGAAGAGGACATCTTCGAGCACTACAGCGAAGAGGAGCGGACGGAGCGGTACGGCAAGAGCCCCGCGACCGTCTGGGAGGTCCTGACCCATATCGAAAAGCCCCCGGCGCTCTATGAAGGGACCCCTATGACCGCATCGGTGGTGCGCTCATTCCACATATCGGCCCTCAACAAATGGGTCATCGATATCTGTGGAAAGGAACTCGACGGCATCCGCCGCGAACTCGCCGACCTGCGCCGCTACCCCGATCGCGAGAACAAACTCGACGAAAAGCGTTGGGGCGAATTCGAAGCACTTCGGAACGACATCATCAAGGACGACGAACGCCGCCCCTGCGCCGCTTCCCGACTCTCGGCGCTGTTCGAGAAAAAGGAATACGCCAAAGCCTCCGAGGCGCTTATCGCGTTCCGCCGGAAGGTCGCCGAGGCACGCGACGCCTACCGGCTCTACCTCGGCAACGCCATCTGATCCCTCTCTCGCCTCCCCTCACTTGACACCGCGCATGTCGCGGGTAGAGTGTCCTTCATGAAAAGAACGGCTCTCGGCATGCTCGCCCGCCATCGGCTCCCGATCTCCATCACGGGCGCCGGCCTGCTCACCGCCGCCGCGTGGCACGCGGTGCGCGAGGGGACGATATTCAACTTTCACGAATACTGTCCGCTCTCGCCGGTCTGCATCTTTTTCACGATGCCCGCGAACGGTATCCTCTGGCCGTGGGGGTTCTTCTTTTTCGGGACACTCCTCATAACGGCGCTGTTCCTGCGACGCGCTTTCTGCGGGTGGCTCTGCCCCGTCGGTCTGGCGCAGGATCTCCTGTATCTGCCGCGGCGCATGACCGCAGTGGTCACGGCACGAACTTTGTCGAGGGAACGACCGGTGTCGGTGGCGACGCGGGTAGCCGTACTCGCCGCCACCCTCTCTATCCCGTTCATCACCGGATCGATGTTCTTCGCGTCACTCTGCCCGATGATACGGATCGGCGATGTGCTGTACCGTGTCGACCTCATGGGTGGTGTCCTGACGCTCGGCGTACTCGTCGCCGGCTCTCTGCTCATCGAGCGTTTCTTCTGCCGCTTTGCCTGTCCGCTGGGGCTCCTGCTCGGCTGGAGCGGCCGTATCGGCGCGAAACTCTTCCCGACACTCACCGTTCATAAGACCTGCAAGGCGGGTGACAAATGCGGCAAATGCGGTGGGACCTGTCCGATGAAGATAGACCTGTGCGCGGCTGACGGCGCTATAGACGATGCCGAATGTGTCCTGTGCCTCGCCTGCGTAACGCGATGTTCTTGTTATTCGATAGGTACCCGGAAATGACGAAACATCCAATGGGGAGGCACATGGCCACTAAAAAAATGAAGCGTTCGCGCATGAAGAATCTCGGTGCGCCCCGGCCTCGCCCGGTCGCGCTTTCTCATGTTGACTCTCACGGCAAGGCCCGGATGGTCGATGTCGGCGACAAGGAGGTGGTGCGCCGCACCGCCACCGCACAAGGGTTCATCCGCCTCTCAAAGGGCACGGTGGAG
This sequence comes from bacterium, assembly GCA_022711315.1. Lineage (GTDB taxonomy): Bacteria > UBP6 > UBA1177 > UBA1177 > JAKLFG01 > JAKLFG01. The sequence continues at coordinate 7,469 of JAKLFG010000014.1, forward strand.
CTTATCCGGGAGAACGGACTCAAAAAGGGCGATGTCCTTTCCGTCGCGCAGGTGGCAGGCATCATGGCGGCGAAACTGACACCACAGATCGTGCCGTTGTGTCACCCGCTCGAACTGACACAGATCCTCGTGGCACCTCGTCTGATGAACGAAGGCGTCGAGGTGACCGCAACGGTACGATGCGTGGCGCGGACAGGCGTCGAGATGGAGGCGCTCACGGCGGTGACCGGCGCGCTCCTCGCGGTCTACGATATGTGCAAGAAGGTCGACCACCGCATGGTGCTTGAAAAGATAGAACTGGTCGAGAAGATCAAGGAAGCACTGTAAGGTTCACCCAATGAATTGGCAGGTCGATCTGACCGATCTCATCCGGCGGCTCATCGGCCATCCGCGCATCCTGAAGCCGACCCCTGTGCCGCCGATGCCGACCGACTGGAAATTAACCTATGCCGACCTCGTGGCCGAGGCGAAGGCGGGGAAACGCGCATCCATCGGCCGCGCCGAGATGGCGTGGGCGAATGAATACGAACGGAGTTTGATACCGCCCGGTATGCGTTTCCCGCGGAAGGGCGACCTTTACGAATCGATCGCCGACCAAACGGTCGAATATATCACCGCGTGGGCGGCGCCTTATAGCGGTGGTGGCACCGGCACGCTCTTCGCGGGGGAACGGGTATGGGTACACTCAGAACCGCGTGACGAAAAGCCCATCGGCGAATATACCCTGCCGGTCGAATACCGCAGGGTCGAAGAGCGGATGGTCCCCGCATCTGAACGCACCGCGTCCAAGTATGGCGGCTTCTCCCTTTATTTCACCACCATAGAACTCAACACCAAATTCAAACTGGTCGGCACGGCGTTCGAGGGGGATATCCCCTAGAAGTCACCTATACCGGCTGTTTATGCTGAAATTGTGGACAAGCCCGACGAGTATGCTGTTGGCGAGTAGCGCCGAACCGCCGTACGAGAAGAACGGGAGCGGGATACCGACGACCGGCAACATACCGGTCACCATGCCGATGTTTATGACGACCTGCAACCAGAGCACGACGACGGTCCCCACCGTCACGAGCGCCATGAACTTGTCTCGGACGAGCGGCACTATCTCGAGCATCCTGTAGAACAGGAGCAGGTAGAAGGCGAAAAGCAGCATGCCGCCGGCGAACCCGAACTCCTCGGCGTATACCGAGAAGACGAAATCGGTGTGGTGCTCCGGGATGAACCGGAAGATGTTCTGCGTACCGGCACGATACCCCTTGCCACTCATTCTCCCCGATCCCACCGCAATGACCGATTGTTCGGTCTGGTACCGGCTGGACAGGCTCTCATCCGATGCACCGCGGAACACCATCGTCGCGACGGCGGTGATACGCCGCTTCTGGTAATCGGCGAGCACGAACTTCCAGAGTATCGGCGTCGAAACGACGGTGATGATGATAAGCGCGATAAGGTGCCGAGTATTTATCTTCGTGGAAAGGATCACCATGAGAGCCACGAAGGCGATAAGGAGACTGGTGCCGAGGTCCGGCTCGGCGTAGATGAGCGTCATGGTAAGCAGGACCGCGACCGTTTCGGGCACGATGTCGGCCAGTTTGTAGCCGTCCTGCAGGGTCGGCTTCTGATTGAGCCGCGCCGCGAGGAACAGGATGACCGCCACCTTGGCGAACTCGGAGGGCTGGAGGTTCATGAAGCCGAGGTCGAGCCAGCGGTAGGCCCCACCGACCTTTTTGCCGATCACGAGGACGAGCGACAACAGAAGCAAGGTAGCAAGATAGAACGGGACCGCAAGGTTCTCCCACATCCGCAGAGGTCGATAGGTCACGAACAAAAAGGCGGCGGCGGCGAGCGCCACCCAGACAAGTTGGGCATAGAGCCGTTGGGGGTTGTAGGAAAGGGCACTCGACAGGGTCACGAGCCCCAGCGAGAGTATGCCGAAAAGCGGCAGGACCATGAGCAGATCTATCCGGCGCCCCTTCATTCCTCCCCTCTGCCGCGATAGTAGTAACTCTTGAAAAGGCGGTACGCTATCGGTGTCGCCGCCTCGCCGCCATGCGCCCCGCTCTCGACCACGGCGACCGCGACCACCTCGGGACGGCGCGCCGGGAACATGCCGACGAAGAGCGCGTCGTCGGCGGTCATTGACCGCCGGTCCTCGTCCACGATGTCGATCTGCCTCCGTTCGGTCTTTGAGATGATCTGGCTGGTGCCGGTCTTCCCGGCGGCGGCGGGGATGGTGTGGTCGGCGTACCGGAAGGCGGTGCCACCCTCCTCGTTGACCACTGCCCACAGGGCGTTCATCACCTCGCGCCGGTTCTTTTCCTTGAGTTGAACGGCGCGAAGCACCTCCGGCTCCATCGGTTCGCGCCGTCCCTGATCGTCTATCAGCGACGAAACGATCCGGGGCCGCAGGATGAGCCCGCCGTTCGCGATCGCCGCGTAAGCCACCGCCAACTGCAGGGGCGTCATCCGGACATCGCCCTGTCCGATGGCAAGGTTCATGGTATAGCCCTTGTTGAGCGTCTGACCTCGATGATTGTGGTTGAACCACTCGGTCGTCGGGAGGATGCCGTCCTCTTCCTCCGCGAGGTCTATGCCGGTGCGACGACCGACATGGAACAGCCGCGAGAACTCGGTGAGGCGATGGTGCCCCAATCGTTCGGAGAGGAAATAGAAATAAATGTCACAACTTTCCTTGAGCCCCCGTCTGAAGGCGGTATAGGCGTGTCCCCACTTGTTCCAGCAACACTTCACCTCGGCGTCAAACATCAGACAGCCGGTACAGAGAAAAGAGGTGTGCGGTGTCACCACGCCATACTCGAGCCCCGCGAGCGCCGGAATGACCTTGAAGGTCGATCCGGGGAAGAACGACGACTGGATCGCCTTGTTGGTGAGGGGACGCAGGACGCTTTCGGAATATTCGAGCCACACGCTGGGCGATATGCGCCTGCCCGACAGCAGATTGGGGTCGTAACTCGGATTGGAATAGAGCGCAAGGATATCGCCGGTATGGATATCCATCATGACCACCGCCCCGGCGCGCTCACCGAGCGCCGCCTCCGCCTCTTCCTGCAGGTAGGAAAGCACGGCGGTCTGCACCGATCGCCCCTTCCTGGCCGGCACCGTCGGCGGCACCTCTCCGGAGGATCGGTCCTGTTTCTCGATGCGGCGGCCGACATGATCGATCACCTGCCACAATTCGCCGTACGCACCGTGGAGTTCACGCTCCCACGAACGCTCGATGCCGGTCTTGCCGACGAAACTCTCCGGGTCGTACCCGGGGTATGCGGAAAGATCGCCGCGGGATATGCGCCCGACATAGCCGGTCAGGTGGGCCGCGGTGACGCCCAGCGGATAGACGCGGCGATACGAGGAGGATACGGTAACGCCCGGCACATCGGTCAGGTAACTCGACAGGCGGAGCATCTCGTTCTTGGGCAGTTCGTCCCTGACCGTGACCGGTGTATAACGGCATCGGCCGCGGCAGGTCGAAAGGAACTCGACCAGTTCGCCGACCTGCCGGTCGGGAAGCCCCAGTATCGAGGCGAGGCGCATGCTGCTCTCCTCGACCTCGTCGCCCGCGAAGAAGGCGGGCAGTATCTGGATACGGAACTGTGCCGAGGTGGTGGCAAGCGTCCGACCGTCGGCGGTAAGTATGTCGCCACGCGCCGGGAATATCTTCTCGCGCAGGAGATAGTTATTTTTCGATTTCTGCAGGTGCTCTCCGCCACGGTGCAGTTGGAGATACCCTATCCGCACCGAAAGGAGAAGAAGCGAGACGAAGATGACGCCCATCAGCACCCGCGACTTGCGGGCGATATTGCGGACCTCCTCCTGCTGGTCGAGTATCCTCATAGCCACGCGTCCCGGGTATAGAGCGACACGATCGGTCGACGGCGGAAGAGGAAGAGCAGAAGCAGCACGGCCAGATTGATCGTGGCCGCCGCAAGACCGTCCGCAAGGCCCGCGAGACCGGTGAAGACGAAACGATAGAGCATGACATCGGCTATCACGAGCAGGGAGGAGAAGAAGGTCGTCAGGAAAAGGACCAGGGAGAACTGGAAGGTGGTCACCTCAAGCGTGAGCCGCGTGAACACATACAGGTGTCCGAAGAGGAACGCGACGAAAAAGAGCGGAATATCTTGGGCCAGCAGCGCGAACAGCACCCCGTTCAGCAGGAACGATACCATCCGCACCCGTTCCTTTTTCTCGTAGCACAGAAAGGTGAAGAGGAACGGCAGATGCGGAAAGTAGTGGAAGGGGATATCGAACAGATACAGAAAGAACGAGAAGCTCGCGAACAACGCCGCGAGGCCGGCATGGAACTCAAGGGAGAATCTTTTCATCGACGAACGATCCTCCGGCGATGATGAACATGTGGTTCAGTTTCCCTTTTTTGAAAAGGGGAAAGGTCTCCCCTCGATAGAAGAGGATATTGTTCTCGTCCTCGACAAGCGAACCGATGACGCCGATGGGGATATAGGGTAAACTGTAGTTCTCGCTGAGGTTCGCCGACAACATCTTGCGACCGACGGCCGACGGCTCGTTACAGACCTTCTCGAAGAACTGTATCGAGAGCGTCTGCCCGTTCCCCCGGAGGATCGCGGTGCATTCCTCGCGTGACTCGAGAATGGCCGGAAGACTGAAATGACGGGAGGTGATGAGATCGACCTCGGCGGAATTGACCCCGAACGACCTGACGAGCCCCACGAGCCCCATCGAGGAGACCACCGGCGCGTTCAGCGCGAGGTGTTTGGCGAACTCCCCGTCGTAGTATATCGTTATGCGGGTGGGGTTGACGGACGACTGGCTGAGGAGGCGGGCCGGTATGATGGTGTAGCCACTATAACGGTCCTTTATCTTGAGTAGTTTCGCCAGTTCCTCGTTCTCGCGTTTTATTCCTTCGCTCATCATGATCTTGAGGCGGAGCCGCGCGTTCTCCTCCTCGAGCGCGATGTTTCGCTCACCGACCGTGTGGAGGTCGCGCAGGATGGCGACCGATGTGAAAAGACGGGATACCCGCTCGCTGACGGCGATCCGGGCGTCACGAACGACCGGTGCGCGCCACGACCACTCGGTCACGAGCCGGGGCAGAAGCGCCAAGGCGATCGCGAAGACGGCGAACAGCGATATGAGCAGGTATCGCTTCCGCACCTCAGGTCAGCGAAACGGTCTGTAAAAGGTCGATGTTCTCCAGTATCCGCCCGATACCGACGACGACCGATTTGAGAGGATCGTCCGCTATGATGACGGGCAGATTGGTCTCCTCGCGCAGGAGGATGTCGAGATTCTTGAGGAGCGCGCCACCGCCGGCGAGCACGATCCCCTTATCCACGATATCGGCGGCGAGTTGCGGCGGGGTCTTCTCGAGCACCGACCGGACCGCCTGCACGATGCCACCCACGCAGTCTGCGAGGCTCTCGCGGATCTCCTCCGAGTTCATCTCGATGGTCTTGGGTATGCCGGCGACCAGGTCGAGCCCCTTGACCTCCATGAAGGTCCGTTTCTCGTCAGGGAAGGCGTTGCCGATGGTGCATTTTATCTGCTCGGCCGACTTCGGACCAACCTGCAGGTTGTACTTTTTCTTGATGTAGTTGGTGATCGCCTCGTCCATCTTGTCGCCCGCTATCTTGACCGAGGCGCAACAGACGACGCCGGCAAGCGATATGACCGCCACCTCGGTCGTGCCGCCGCCGATATCGACGATCATGTTGCCGGTCGGCTCGGTGACCGGCAGATTGGCGCCGACCGCCGCCGCCATGGGTTGTTCAACGAGGAACACCTCGCGTGCGCCGGCCGATGCCGCCGCTTCCTTGACGGTCCGCTTCTCGACCTCGGTGATGCCGTAGGGAACGCCGATGGCGATGCGCGGCTTTATGAGCGAGGTCCGCTTGTAGGCATGCTTGATGAAATAGCGGATCATCTGCTGAGCCACATCGAAATCGGCGATGACCCCGTCCTTGAGCGGGCGGATGACCTCGATGTTGATGGGCGCCTTGCCTATCATCTCCTTTGCCGCCTTGCCGACCGCAAGGACCGATTTTGCGCCGCGGGTATCCTTCTGGACCGCGACGACGCTCGGCTCGTTGGCGACGATGCCCTCCCCCTTGACATAGATGAGGGTGTTGGCCGTACCGAGGTCTATCGCGATATCACTGGTGAAAAAAGAAAGCGTCCGTTCTACCCACATGGCGATCACGCCCCGAGAAAAGTTCACAAAAACGGGAGGATTATAATGGCGAAGGGTGTCAAGTCAACAAATGTGCTCAATAATTTTAACTTAAGCAATATTCTTGCCGGAGACATCCTTTTTCGCTATAGTCCCTCAAAGAGACGGAGGATACCGCTTCGATGACCGGCCTGCTCAAACAGGAGATCGTACAACGACAGATACAGACGCTCAACATCACGCAGGAGATGCGCCTGCGTATCGAACTGCTCCAGAAGAACCTGCTCGATCTCCGCGAGATGCTGATACACGAATCGGAGGAGAACCCGTTCCTCGAGATAGTGGAATGGGGCGACGAGTCTCCCGGAGCGTCGGCGACCGGCGATGACGGCGACGAGGACGAGAGCGTTCCGGCGCCGGCATCGGGGGACCGTCCCGAACGGCTCGGCGAGGAGAACCCCCGGACCATGTCCGACATCCTCGCCGACTACGACTGGCGTAACCATCAGGAACACAGCGGCAACAATTTCGGCGACACGCGCGTCCGGCGGCGCAACGACGAACCGGACGAGAACCCGATCGAGGAAACGGTATCGGAGAAGGAGCCGGTCACCCGCCGGCTCGACCTGCAGATAGCCGCGACCGAGATACCCGACCGTATCAAGGAGACCATGATCTACATGGTCTACAACCTCGACGATCGCGGTTTTCTGCGCGACACCGATGAGGATATCGCCGCGATGCTCGAGATACCGGTCGACGAGGTGCGCGAGGCCCGGGCGGCCCTGCGACTGCTCGACCCCGCGGGGACCGGATCGTTCGACCTGCCCGATTATCTGCGATTCATCTTCAGGGACCCGGAACGGTTGGCGGAACCAGACATATCCGCGGACCTCATCAGGGAACTGGTCGATTCCCCCGCGTTACTCGACGCGCTCGGGAAAAAGGATTTCGCGCGGCTCTGTCAGGAACTCGACATCGGCAAACAGCAACTCGGCGGGATACTCGCGATCATGCGGAAGGTGGCCCCCTACCCCTTTTTCGGCCACGAGTCCTTCACCCCCGAACAGGTCATTCCGGATCTCCGCGTCCATCTCGTCGAGGGGGAGGTGGTCATCGAGATCGAGCGGAAGTTCATCCCCTCCATACAACTCAATCGAGAACTGTACGATCAGAAGGTTAAAAGCATTCGGGACAAACAGAAACGCTCCCTCATGCGTGAACGGTTCCGTGCCGCCGAATGGCTGGTCAAGAGCCTCTCGGAACGGAACAAGACGCTATACGAGGTCGCGGCGAGCCTGTTCAACTTCCAGCGCGCCTTCCTCGAGAACGGCCCCGATTTCCTGCGTCCGCTCACGCTGAAGGACATATCAGAGGATATCGGGCGCCACCAGTCGACCGTCTCACGGCTCACCAACGGCAAATACGCCGTCACCCCCTTCGGCATATTCGAACTCAAATCCTTCTTCGTCAAACGGATAAACGAGGAATCGCTCGCCACGACCAACCGCCACCTCGAAACGCGGCTCAGGGAACTGATAGCCGCCGAGGACCCGGCCAGCCCGCTTTCGGACGAGGATCTCGTGCGCATCCTCTCCCACGAGGGGGTCGCCATCGCGCGGCGGACCATCGGGAAATATCGTGACAAACTACGCATACCGTCGGCGCGTGAACGCCGGCGCGATCATGAATTCCTTTCGGGAGGAGACTAGCGGCCATGCCCAGCACGACACCGGTCAGCGTCAAACAATTGATCGACACCCCCGACCTTTCGCTCACGCGGGAGAACCTTGACGATCAGGCACTCGAGAAACGGGAGATAAAGGACAACCGCGTACAGGTCGTCGGGCTCTCCATCGCCGGATTCACCGACCATCTGTACCGCGAACGGGTCCAACTGCTCGGGAAAAGCGAGAATGACTACCTGAACACCCTCGGCGACGCTGAACGGTCGGCGCGGATAGAATCGTTCCTCGCCTGCCGCCCGGTCGCCGTCATCTTCACCGACCCGGTGCGTCCCTCCCCTGAGTTCAGTGCGCGGGCCGACGCCCATGAGGTCCCGCTCCTCTCGACCCGCATGGTCTCTTCCATTTTCATAGATTTCATCAGGGAGCACCTCAACCGGCTACTTGCCGCCTCCGCCACCCTGCACGCCCAACTCCTCGATGTGTTCGGCGTAGGGATGCTCATCATGGGCGAGAGCGGCGTCGGCAAATCGGAGACATCGCTCGACCTCGTGATGCGAGGGCACAAACTCATCGCCGACGATGTGGTCGAGATACGCTTCATCCCGCCCGACCGGCTCGTGGGCGCCTGCAACGACATGATGCGCGACCTCATCGAGATACGGGGCATCGGGCTCATCAATGTCCAGCGCATGTTCGGCGTCACCTCGGTCAACTATGAGAAACAGATAGATTGTATCATCAATCTGGTCCTGTGGGACCAGTCGGCGACCTTCGAATACGAGCGGATCGGTGCGACGACCCGCCACTACGAGATACTGGGGGTCAAGCGCCCCTACTATATCATCCCGGTCAGGCACGGGAGCAACCTGAGTTCGCTCATGGAGGTCATCGCACGCGATCACATGCTCAGGTCCCAAGGCGTCAATGTGGCCGCGGAATTCGAACAGAATCTTGCGAAGAAACTGAGTGAAATGGGAGGTGCATGATGTTCTCTTTCATCTTCGTGACCCACGGCGATCTCGGCGCGTCGCTCGTCCGCACCGCCGAGTTCATCATGAACGAGCGGTTCGATGACCGGTGCGAGACATTCTCGCTCGATTATTCCATGCTCGCCGACATGGACCGCATCAAGGAACTGCTCGAACGGTCGGTCGAGCGGATCGTCGCCAAAGGTCACCGCGCCATCGTGTTCGTTGACATATTCGGCGGCAGCCCGTCCAATGTCGCGTTCACCTTCGCCAAACGGGACGAGATCGACATCATTTCCGGTGTCAACCTGCCGATGGCCATCTACGCGTTCGAACACCGCGATGCCACGATGTCGATAACGGAACTGACCGCCGGCATACTCCAAAGCGGCGACGAAAGCCTCATCAGCGCGAAAAAACTTCTGGAAAAGGAGCACCGGTGACCGCATGAGGGAGCACACCGTCACACTGCAATACCGCAAAGGCATCCACGCCCGCGCCGCCTCACTGTTCGCCAAGGAGGCGGAACGGTTCTCCTCCAAGGTCGAACTCGAAAAGAACGGGGTGCGCATAAACGCCAAGAGCATCACCGGGATACTCATGCTGAAGATACCGTTCGGCGCCACCTTCAAGATCATAGTGAACGGCCCCGATGAGGACGAATGCCTCACCACGCTCGTCCAACTGGCCGAGTCGCGATTCGAGGAGGAACTGTGATGGCACCGGAAAAAAGACCGGTACTCCTGACGGGCGAGAAGATCGTCGAAGGCATCGCCATCGGCAAGGTCTTCTTCATCGACAAGGATTTCTCGCTCATCCCGCACCTGACCCTGCGCGGCGGGCAGAAGGCGCGGGAGAAGGAACGACGGCGACTTACGACCGCGGTCAAGAAATGCGAGAAGGAACTCGTTTCCATCATGGAGGAGCGGCACCTGCCCAAGGAGGCGACCTCTATACTGGAGGCGCACCGCATGATGCTGGTTGACCCGGAACTCCTGCACAAGATAGGCGAGACCATCATGGATCGCGCGGTCAACGCCGAGTGGGCGGTGCTTCTCGTGTTCGATGAGATGATGGCGCACCTCTCCTCAAGCGACGGCGATTACTACCTTCGAGCCAAGGTTGCCGACCTCGAGGTCATCCGGGACAAACTCCTGTTCTCTCTGCTCGGCGGCGCCGGACGCACCAGTTACATCAAGGATCTCCCCACCGAGGATTTCGTTCTGTGCGCCCATAGCCTGACGCTATCCGACCTCAGTTCTCTCACCAAGAACCCACACCTCCGCGGCATTGCGCTCGAAACGCCCGGCGGTGTCTCCCATCTCACCATCGTGCTCCGATCGCTCGGCCTCCCGACGGTACTCGGCGCCGACGGGCTCCTCACCGAGGTGGTCGGCTGCGACGAGGCGGTGGTCGACGGGCTGGCCGGACGGGTCGTCCTGTCACCCTCGCCGGCCGACAAGAGCGCCTATCTCAAGAAAAAACAGGCCTACGATGACTATTTCGACCGGTTCCTGCACGATGCCGGCAAACCGGCGCTCTCGCGCGACGGATCGATGCTCCACATCGGGGCCAACATCGAGAATGTCGAGGATGTCGAACCGTCACGCCGCTGCGGCGCCGACTTCATCGGCCTGTTCCGCACCGAACTCATGTTCCTCGAAAAGGGCGACATACCGACCGAGGACGACCATTACGCGGTCTATTACGAGATGCTCCACCGCGCCCACCCGATGGAGGTGACCATCCGCGTCTTCGATTTCGGCGGGGACAAGGAAGGCGGCATCCACGCGACCGGCGCGATGGGCCTGCGCGGCATACGGTTCTGTTTCCTGTATCCCGATGTGTTCCTGCCGCAGGTGCGCGGCCTTATCCGTGCCGCCTCGCTCGGCAACCTGCGCATACTCCTCCCCTTCGTCTCGGCGGTCGACGAGATCCACGAGTTCAAGGCGATCCTGAAGGAGCAGGCGAAGGAACTCAAACTCGAAAAGAATCTCAAACACATAAAGATAGGCGCGATGATAGAACTGCCGGCGGCGCTCTTCATCGCCGAGATGCTCGCGCGCGAGGTCGATTTCTTCAGCATCGGCACCAACGATCTCGTGCAGTACCTCATGGCGGTCGAACGGCAGGACAAGGCGCTGTCTCAGTATTTCTCCCATTTCCATCCGGCGGTCCTGCGGGCGCTCTACAATCTCCACCACATCGCGAAAAAGGCCCGCATAGACCTCTCGGTCTGCGGCGAGATGGGCGGCGACCCTTATTTCACGCTCCTGTTCATGGGGATGGGGATCCACGCGCTCAGCATGACGCCGCTTGCCATCCCGATGGTCAAGAATATCATCCGCTCCAGTTCGGTCGAAGAGGGACGCGCGCTGCTCAACCGGCTCCTCATGACCGCAAGCGAGATGGAACTCCGCGAGACGCTGGAAAAAGAGATGGAACAGCGGTATCCCGATATTTTCCGCAAGGAATGGCTCGATAACCTTAAGAAGAATGGAGGCTGAAATGGCGCTCACGAAACTCGACACCCTGCTTGAGATGGCCCGCGGCAAGAAGACTTCGCGTCTGGTAGTTGCGGCGGCCGAGGACGAACCGGTGCTTGAAGCGGTCCGCGACGCGATGAAGGAGAAGATCGTCGTTCCCATCCTCGTGGGGGACGCGCCGAAGATCAAGGAGATCGCGGCAAAGGTCAAACTGTCGCTCGACGGCATCGAGATCATCGACGAGAAGAGCCCCGCGAAGTCGAGCAAGATAGCGGTCCAGTGCATCCGCGAAGGGAAAGGCGACATCATGATGAAGGGGCTCGTCGGGACGGCCGACCTCCTGCGCGCCGTGCTCGACAAGGAGAACGGTCTGCGCAAGGGCGAGACCATCAGCCATGTCGCGCTCCACGAGGTGAAGGGCTATCACAAACTCCTCATGGTCACCGATGCGGCGCTCACCCCGGCGCCGACCTTCGCGCAGAAGGTCGACATGATACACAACGCCGCCGAGGTGTATCACAAACTCGGCATCAAGGAGCCCAAGGTCGCGGTCCTCTGCGCCGCCGAGACGGTCAGCGAGAAGATCGAGGCGTCGGTCCACGCCGCGATGCTCACAACGATGAACCGCCGCGGCCAGATCAAGGGCGCCATCGTCGACGGCCCGCTCGCTCTGGACAACGCGGTCTCGAAAGAGGCGTGCGAACACAAAAAGATCAAGAGCGAGGTGGGCGGCGACGCCGACATACTCGTCTGCCCCGACATCGAGGCGGCGAACATCCTCTACAAGGCGCTCAACTTCCTCGCCGGCGCGACGACGGCAGGCGTGCTGATGGGCGCGAAGGTGCCGATAGTGCTGACCTCGCGCGCCGATACCGACCGGAGCAAACTGGCTTCGATAGCGCTCGCCGCTGCCATGGAACTTTAACCGCAGGGAGGGACATATGCGCATCCTCGCCATCAACCCCGGATCGACCTCGACAAAGATCGCGGTCTTCGAGGAGAACAAGGAGATCTTCACCAAGAATCTCAAGCACACCGTCGAGGAACTGGCCCCGTACAAGAAGATCATCGATCAGTACGACTTCCGGCGCGATGTCATCGTGAAGGAACTCGAGGCGGCCAAGATCCCGCTTTCGAGCATCACGGCCGTCGTGGGCCGCGGCGGGCTGGTCAAACCCATCCCCGGCGGCGTCTACCGTGTGAGCGATGCGCTCATCGCCGATCTCAAGGCGGAGCGGATGGGCGAACACGCCTCGAACCTCGGCGGTCTCATCGCCCGCGAGATGGCGCGCAAGATCGGCCCCAAGGTCGATTCTTTCATCGTCGACCCGGTGGTGGTCGACGAGATGGAGGATATCGCCCGTATCAGCGGCATCCCCGAACTGCCGCGCGTCAGCATCTTCCACGCCCTGAACCAGAAAGCGTGTGCCCGGCGCTATGCCCGTGAACAGGGGAAAAAGTACGAGGAACTCAACCTCATCGTCGTCCACATGGGCGGCGGCATATCGGTCGGCTGTCACCGGAAGGGGCGCGTCATCGATGTCAATAACGCGCTCGACGGCGATGGTCCCTTCAGCCCCGAGCGAAGCGGCGGCGTACCGGTCGGCCAGATGGTGAAACTCTGCTTCTCGGGCAAGCATACCATCGACGACATCAAGAAGAAGATAAAAGGCAAAGGCGGACTGGTCGCCTATCTCGGCACCAACGATGCCTACGAGGTCGAACAGCGCGTTCAGAAGGGCGACAAGGAGGCGGAGCATGTCTACCGCGCCATGGCCTATCAGATAGCCAAGGAGGTCGGCGCTCTTTCGACCGTTCTGTGCGGAAAGATCGATGCGATCATCCTTACCGGCGGGGTCGCCTACGACAAGATATTCGTCGGCTGGCTCACTGAGCGCGTCGGTTTCCTCGCGCCGGTGGTCGTCTACCCCGGCGAAGGCGAGATGACGGCGCTCGCCGAGGCGGGCTACTACGCAATGAAAGGTGAACTGCCGATACAGGACTATGTTTGAACGCATCCCTCTGAACAGGCGCCGTCCGAGCGGTCTGCCGCTTGCGGCCCTCATGCTCGTGCTTGCGGTCGGGTGCGCCACGCCTCCCGCGGAGACCGACGGGCCCCTCACCCCTCCCCCAACGATCACCCTCCCGCCGCTTCCTCAGGCGGAGATCCCGGCGGAAGGGACACTGTTACAGGGAAGTGACCCCCGGATGCTCCTGTTCCGCGCCTTCCTCGACCGCGCCGGCATACCCGTATCCTTCGGCACGGATGCCGCCGGGCTCTTCGTGTTGTCGGTGGCGCGCGATGCGACCGATGTGTTCCTCCTCGTCCCTTACGCATGGGAACACATCGATTATGCCCAGTGGGTCGTCCTGTCGCCCGAGGACCGGGCGCGCGCGGAAACCGCCTTCGGTATTCCCGCCGAGACGGAACTGCGTCTCGCCGGCTGGGAAAAAGGCTATGCCCGCACCGTGGTCGGCACGGACCCGCGCATCACCTTCAGACGCTCGGTCCTCAACCTGCCGTTCGGCGAGGAGACGCTCGCCGCGTTCTTTTACAGCCTACGCGACTCGATACGGCACCCCGGCAGTCTCGCGGCGCTGTACCATCCCGCCTTCTCGGGCACCCCGGTGACGGTGCGGGTCAATCTCTTCTCGGTGGAACTCCTGCTCGACGATCCGGTCCTCCTGTCGCCCGAAGGACTTTTTCTCTGGTTCTATACGCTCAACGCCCCCACCGACCGGTACGATGACCGGTTCTATCTCAACCTGCTCGCGCTCAAACTTGCCAAACGGCTTTACACCGGGCTCCCCTCCTTTCTCGGGGGCGCGGCGCTCTTCACCCACAGCGGCGAGATACCCTTCGATCAGATGAGAAAGAGCCTCTTCTCGAACGGCGCGATCGAGACGACCGGGTTCTCGTTCCCCTACTCCTATGTCTGGAGCGGCGAACTGTTCACCGAAACGACCGGCACCCTGCCGGTCGAGCGGGCCGAACCGGTGCAGGCCTTCTACGCCACCGCCGAGGGGGCGGAACGCGCGCTCTGCGCCATCGTCCTGCGCGCCGCCGATGCGGAAGAGAAACGGGACAGCATTGAGACCCTGCTCGGGACGAAGGGCTTCACGCCGATCCTGCGCCTTCATGAGAGGATCGGCGCGCAGGACGGATGGGCCGCGCTCGGCTTTGCCGTGCCTGCGGCGCAGGAGATCACGCTCATGCGGATATTCGAGACCGAACTGGCGAAGATAGACAGAACCATCTCCATAGGAGTATACCGTGTCGGAACGCAAGAACGATAAGGAAACGACAAAACCGTCGCTCCTGACCGGGGCGAATCTCTACACCCTCGAGATCGCCGGCGCGCTCTGGGCGCTCCTCGCCGCCTTCGTCTGGCTTTCGCTCGGTGCCTACGGCGGCACGGCGACGCCGGCCTTCATCACCGGCTCGGCGGGCCGTACCGTGGCAACGCTCCTCGCGCAGGTGTTCGGTTACGCCGCGTTGCTCCTCCCGCTCATCGCCCTCTTCTTCCTGCTCCTTTTCTTCGCCGTCTTCCGGCGGGCCATGTGGCGCTATTTCCTCCTGCACCTCCTGCTGTTCGCCGTCGCGATGCCGCTCCTTTCGTTCCTCGGCACCGATCCGCTCCACTGGGGGGCGAGCGGCGGCTGGATCGGCGGAAAACTGATGAACGACCTCATGATACCCTCTCTGGGTAAGATCATCAGCGTCCTTTTGCTCATCGTCGTACTTGCGGTCTATGTGATATCGACCTTCCATGTCCTCCTCTTCATCCCGGTCTTCAAGGGTGTGCGTTCCCTCTACGATGTACTCAAGGTCCATGTCCCGGTGATACTCCGCCGACTTTTCCCCGAAAAAGAGGAAGAGGCGGTCCCGCCGCCGGCGCCGGAGCAGGAGACCGGAGAGGAGCCGGCGCCCGATCCCGTTGAGGACTCCGCCGTGGCAAGCCCGGAACCCGAACCGGAACCCAAGCCGGCGAAAAAAGGCAAGATAGATGTCCGCACGATCGCCGACCAGAAACCGAAGAAGGAGCCGACCAAGGCGCTCAAAAAACTCCCCAACTACGAACTGCCGCCGCTCGACCTGCTCGTCGAGGAGGAGAAGAGCGTCGAGACCCGCGACCACGAGACGCGCATCCAGAAGTTGGCGCAGGTCATCGAACAGAAACTGATCCAGCACAAGATAAAGGTGAGCGTGAGCGGCGCGGTCATCGGGCCGGTCGTCACGATGTACGAACTCGATCTCGGCGAAGGGATCCGGGGCAATCAGGTAACGGTGCTCGAGACCGACCTCGGCCGCGTCGTCGGCGGCAAAAAGGTCCGCGTCGTCCCGAGTATCCCGGGCAAGACCTGTGTCGGCGTCGAGGTACCCAACGACCTGCGGCAGATGATACGGCTCCGCGCCATACTCGCCTCCGATCAGTTCGCCAAACAGAAGGAGAAAGGGCTCCCGATAGCGCTCGGCAAGACGGTGGACGGCATCGCGAGCGTCGCCGACCTCGCCAAGATGCCCCACCTGCTCGTCGCCGGAACGACCGGCTCGGGCAAATCGGTCGGTGTCAATACCATCATCGTTTCTTTCCTCTACACGATGAGCCCCGCCGAGGTGCGGTTCATTATGATAGACCCAAAGATGAACGAGTTCAACATCTACGAGGGGATCCCGCACCTGCTGATGCCGGTGGTGACCGACCCGAAGAAGGCGGCGCTCACGCTCAAGTGGGCGGTCGAGGAGATGGATAACCGCTACCGGACGCTCGCCGACAATCTTGTGAAGGACATCGACAGTTACAACAAGACGGTCGAAGAGGTCAACAGCAAACTCAAGACGGGCGAGGCGGGCGGACTCAAGAAGATGCCCTACATCGTTGTCGTGATAGACGAATTCGCCGATCTCATGGCGGTCGCCAGCAAGGATGTCGAACTGGCGGTCCTCCGCATCGCCCAGAAGGCGCGCGCCGCCGGCATCCACCTCATCATCGCCACCCAGCGGCCGACCCGCGATATCGTCACCGGCACCATCAAGTCGAACCTGCCGACCCGCATCTCCTTCCGCGTCGCCTCGGGGCTCGATTCGCGCACCATACTCGACACCGGCGGCGCCGAACAGTTGCTCGGCATGGGCGACATGCTCCTCATCCCGCCGGGCGAATCGGAGCCGCACCGCGTCCACGGCGCCTTCGTTTCCTCCGAAGAGATCAAGCGGGTGGTCGCCTTCATCAAGGAACGATGCCCGCAGGACGCCTACGACGATGTCATCCAGATATCGACCCGCCCCGCCGATTTCATCGAGACGGCCGCGGCCCGTGAGGACGATGAGGAGCAGGACGCAAAGTGGGACGAGGTCATCGAATATCTCAAGAAGAACCGCACCTGCTCCGCCTCGATGCTTCAGCGCAAGTTCAAGATAGGCTACAACCGCGCCTCGCGCCTCGTCGATCAGTTGGAGGCAGCCGGCATCGTCGGCCCCGGCGACGGCGCCAAGCCGCGCGATGTGCTGTTGCCGGAAGATTAACCCCTCACCTTTCGTACGGAGAACGCTCATGTATGTCGTCACCGGCGCCTCGGGACATGTAGGCAACACGCTCATCAGGATGTTCGTCGAACAGGGAAAGGCCGATCAGGTCGTCGCGATGATCCACTGCAACAAGGAACCGGAATCGCTCAAAGGTCTGCCGGTGAAACGGGTCTGCGGCGACATCTGCGACTACCAGACGCTCGTGCCGCTGTTCAAGGGAGCCGATACCGTGTTCCACTGCGCCGCGCTCATCAGCATCGTCCCCGGCATGTACAAGAAACTGAACGAGGTCAACTACGACGGGACGCTCAATGTCCTGCGCGCCTGCCGCGAGGCGGGAGTAAGACGACTCGTCCATGTCGCGTCGATAGAGGCGATCGGCGACCTGTGCACCGGTCGCCCGGTCAACGAAGAGGACGGGTTCAACCCCGAACATGCGATGATAGAGTACGGCGTCACCAAGGCGAACGCGGCGCTCAAGGTGGTCGAGGAGGCGAAAAAAGGACTCGATGTGGTCATCGTCTCACCGGTCGGCGTCGTCGGCCCGTACGACTTCAAGCCCTCCCAGATGGGGAAGATGGTGCTGGATTACGCGGCGAAAAAACTGCCCGCCTATCCCGACGGCGGTTTCGATTTCGTCGATTCGCGCGATGTCGCCAAGGCACTCCTCGCCGCGGCCGAGAAGGGGCGCACCGGCGAGAATTACCTCGTGACCGGCGGCCATCTTTCGATACCCGAGATGATGGCGATGCTCGAGGAGGTGAGCGGCATCCGAAAGCCGTTTTTCAAACTGCCCCACTGGGTCATGACCGTCGCGGCGCTCGGCAGCGAGGCGATCTTCCATCTGTTCGGCGGCAACCCCATCGTGACGCGCGGTTCTCTTCGCATCCTCAAGAGTCGCCTCAAGGTGTGCGGCGAGAAGACGCGGCGGGAACTCGGGGTCGAGCCGACGCCGCTTAAAAAGACCTTCGCCGACCAGATAGCGTTCTTCCGCGAGTACGGCATGCTACCGCCTGAAACCAAATGAACCGACGGAGACCCGTCATGAAAAAGACCTGCGCCCTTGTCCTGATCCTTTTTCTCGCGGTCGCCTGCGACGACCCGAAACAGACGCGGCCCGACGCCGATGCGACCGACGACACCGCCCTGACCGACGATGTCGCCGATGAACTGCTGACCGAAGAGGCGGCCGACGAGGATGTCGTTCCTTTCGACGGCGATTTCGAGCGGATCGTCGTGATACCGAAGGAGGGCATCGAACTCGCCGCGACGGTCGATATGACCCGATGGCAGGAGCGGCTCTTCACCGTCAGCGAGAAACTCTCGTTCCCCGCGCCCGCCGACGGCAACACCGTCAAACTCTTCGGCGAAAAGATGGCCATAGCGCTGGCCTCGGCCCCCTTCGAGAACGACCAGCACACCATCCTGTTCTTCCCCGGCGAGTTCAAGGCGGGAGACCCGCTCGTCATCGAGGCGACCTTCTCGTTCGAGCAGTCGTCATCGATGGGACTCCGGGTCTGGGAGGATTACGAAACGGGCGAGAAGGTGGTCGGCCCCTTCACCGAGCCCTACTTCACCCCCTACTGGCTCATTGTGCCGCAGAGCCCCTTCAAGACCGACAAGGACAACGACGCCAATGTCCCGGTCGAAAAGGTGACCCTCTCGGTCGTCGTTCCCGGCGATGAGTGGCAGGTGATGGGCCCCGGCGTCACCGGCACGCGGGAGGACGATGTCGTCACCTTCACGATGGATACCCCGATGCCTTTTTACGCGCTCTCGTTCGCCGCCTCGCCCGACCACACCTACTTCTCGGCCGGCGTTTCGAAGTCCGGCGTTGAGGTGATCGGCGCCGGGTTCGCACGAGAGATGGATAACCTCAAGCAGATATACCCCGCCGGCGTCACGACCGTCGATTGGATGGAGGAGCATATCGGCCCGTACGAATTCGGCGACAAGGTGGGGCTCGTCTCCGTCCCCGACTTCGGCGGCGGCATGGAGCATGTCGGGGTCATCTACATGGGGACCGATGTGCTGGCCGACTATGATTCGGGCCTGTTCGTCACGGTCCACGAGATCGTCCACAACTGGTGGGGCGACAATGTCCGGTTCGCCGACTGGCCCGACTTCTGGGTCGCCGAGGGCTTCGACGAGTGGACGACCAACTACAACCTCATGGCGGTCATCGAGGATGCCGACGCCTTCGCGGCGCGGCGCGCCCAGTACCGCTTCGTCGCGGCGCTCCTCTGCTCGGCGGCCGACGCGGTGCCGCTCAAATTCGACGCCGACAAGGACTTCATGACGCTCGACATGCAGATACAGACATCCTATTACTACGGCGCGGCGTTCCTCGAGATGGTCAACAAGCGGCTCGACCGCGACTTCGGCGGGATGGCGCTCCTCCCGCTCCTGAAACTCTGGTTCGAGGAGAAACACCGAACCACCGTCACCACCGAGGACTTCCTCGATTTCCTCATCGCCCACACCTCCGATGAGGCGGACTCGACCGATTACTGGCAGGCGCTTTTCGACGGCTGGGTCTATCAGGCGCCCTGCCCCTCGATCGTCCCCAAGGGATACGCCTACGAGGCAGACACGGTCTCCTTCACCATCTCCCCAAACAAAGGCCCCGACATGACGGGACTGCCGGTGACCTTCGTTTTCGCCGACGAAACGACCGCCACCGTCGCGGTCGATATCGCGTCGGGTGAAAACACGAAGGTCGAATTCGCCACCGCCATCGAACCGGTCAAGATACTCATCGACCCCCAATGGTTCTATGTCTTCTCGCTCGACACGACCGGCTGGAAGGGCCCCGAGATCGGGCACACCGACACCGCGCCAGCAAAGCGACAATATCCGCTGTCCGCGAAACGGTATTAGGGACAGTCGACCGGTTCGTTGGTCGCCGCATCGGCGCATGAGCAGAGTTCCGCCGCATCGGTGAGGCCGAGCAGGGACAGTATCGCGGGAACATCCTCGGTCAGTTTCGCGTTAACCCCGATGCGCAGATTCTCTTCCGCCGAGAAATCGACATTGTCGCAGACCGACACCTGCATCCTCCCCGGCGCGGGAAGGTCCGGATGCTCAGGATCGAGCGCGCTCATGGCGACGATGCATTTTCTGACGACGGTCTGGGATGCCGCCTCCACGCTCATCACCTGCACGAGCGGCGCTTCCTCAACCACCGGCTCAACGAGCAGAGCATCCTTATGCGAAGTCAGCCACTCTTTAGAAAGCACGACGACCGTGAGACTGCCGTAGAATTGGGTACCGGGGTCGGCCAGCACCGTCATCTCAAGGACCGCTTTTCCCTCGCGTTCGCCCTCTAGGATGAAGCCAACCGCCTGAGCCAGCGTGATGTCGGCGTGTCCCGGCAAGAGCGCCACGAACTTCGACTGGAACAGTTTCACCGGCGTGGTGACCTCAACCTCGTTTATCATGCCGATCGTGCGGAACGCGAGATAGGCGTCGTATCCCTCGATCTGTTCGAGGAACGCGTCCTCCACCGCAAGATCCACGCAGGCGTCATCGGGCAGAAGATCGTCCTCGTCCGGCGTCACCTCGTCGGGAAGCGCCTCGTCGGTCACGACGGTGTCGGCGTCAACGGTCGCCGTGTCGACATCCCCGGGCGCCGGGTTATCTTCGGCACATGACCATAGAATGATCGGTAGACACAAGATCATCAGAAAGGGTCGCATGGGTCCCTCCTCCGGGTGTTCGTAACGCGCCGTTTTTTATCGGGACGAACGAACGATACCCGGCTCCCGTCAAAAAAGCAACCCCGTCGCGAACGACGGCCGGCCGATTTCTTGTAACTTTCTTTTTTCCATGCTAGATTCCTCTCCGTTCCCATCATGGAGGAGCCGATGAGCCGCTACACCGCCGTCAAGGGGATGAACGACATCCTGCCGCCCGACTCGCTCCGCTGGAGCCGTATGGAGGAGGACCTGCGCCTGCTTGCGGCGCGCCTCAACTATCAGGAGATACGCACCCCCGTGGTCGAGTCGCTCGAACTCTTTCAGCGAGGACTCGGCGAAACGAGCGATGTGGTGCAGAAGGAGATGTATGTCTTCGAGGACAAGAACGGCAACAAACTTGCGCTCAAACCCGAAGGGACCGCCGGGTTCAAACTTGCGCTCAAACCCGAAGGGACCGCCGGGGTGGTCCGCGCCTTCATCGAGCACAGCGTCGGCATCGAGAAGCCGGGGCCGCACAAACTGTTCTACATCGGCCCCAATTTCCGCTACGAGCGGCCGCAGAAGGGGCGCTACCGCCAGTTCCACCAGTTCGGGCTGGAGATATTCGGCGACCCGACCCCCGAGATGGACGCCGAACTGATCTACGCCGCGTCGATGATACTCGATCATTTCAAGGTGAAGGGCGAGATACGGGTGAACTCCATCGGCTGTCCCGCGTGCCGCCCCGCGTACCGCGAGAAACTGATCGAATACTTCCGCCCGAAGGCCGAGGAACTCTGCGGCGACTGCCGTCGGCGCATCGACAGCAATCCTCTGCGGCTCATCGACTGCAAGGTCGACGCCCCGCGCGACCGCTGGAACGACATCCCGCTCATCACCGACCATCTCTGCCCGCAGTGCGCGTCGGACTTTGAGCGGCTCAAAAAGGCGCTCGCGATATTCCATGTCCCCTTCGTCGTCGATCCCTTCATCGTCCGCGGGCTCGATTACTATGTGAAGACCGCCTTCGAGATAACGGCCGACACCGGCGGTACGCAGAACGCCATCGCGGGAGGCGGTCGCTACGACAACCTCGTGGCCGAAACGGGCGGCGCGGCGACCCCCGCTACCGGCTTCGCGATCGGGCTTGAACGGCTTCTGTCGGTCGTGCCGGAGGATTTCTACGGCATGCAGCCGCTTGCGATGGGCTTCGCCCTCTTCGACGGCGGCGTGGCGGACCTCGTCCACCTCACCAAACACCTCTCGCATCACCCGGTCCGCTACATGGCCGAATACACGCCGCGCAAGTTCAAGAACGCCCTGCAGAAGGCCAACAAACTGGGCGCGCGGCATATCTTCATATTCGGCGAGGACGAAGTGAAGAATCAGCAGGTGCTCTACAAGGACCTCGCAACGGGAGACCAGAAGACCTTCGGCCAGCACGAGGTCATGGCCATCGTCGCGATGCTGATGGATAAAGAGATCAGGAAATGATCTTTCAGGAACTGACCGACATATTCGACCACTACCGGTCCGACAAGGACATATTCCACGACCTGATGCCGTTCAAGGTGCAGGAGGTCCTGCTCGTCGCGACGCTCTACGACGCCTTCATCCTCGAACGCGACGGCCAGTTGTCGGAACAGATATTCGGCGAATATTACCAGTTGAACCTCTCCTCGGCGCCCCGCGTCACGAGCGCCTACAGCCCCGACGACGCGATACGCAAACTGGAACAACGCAAGTTCGACCTCGTCATACTCATGGTCGGGCTCGACACCCGCACGCCGCTCGCGCTCGCCGCAGAGATAAAGAAACGGCGCGATCTGCCGGTGGTCCTGCTGTTCAACAACTCGGCGAACCTCCACCAGTGCCCCATCGACTCGCCCGACCTGCGCGACATCGACCGCATATTCGTCTGGAACGGCTATTCCAAGATATTCCTCGCCATCACCAAGTACATCGAGGACCGGATGAATGTCGTCAACGACACCGGGCTCGGCATGGTGCCGGTGATACTGCTCATCGAGGACAGCATCCGGTTCTATTCGCGCTATCTCCCCTTCCTCTACGCCGAGGTGATGCGGCAGACCCAGCGGCTCATCGCCGACGAGAACCTCGACGAGATGAACAAGCTGCTACGGATGCGGGCGCGTCCCAAGATACTGCTGGCCACGAACTACGAGGAGGCGCTCCAACTATTCACGCAGTACCGCAAGGCGCTGCTCGCCGTCATATCCGATGTCCGGTTCCCGCGCGAGGGGGCGATCGACCCGCAGGCGGGGCTCACCTTCTGCCGGTCGGTGAAGGAGGAACTGCCCGATCTGCCGATACTCATCCAGAGTTCCGAATCGTCGAACGAGCCGAAGGCGCACCTGCTCGGCGCCGGGTTCATCAACAAGAACTCGGAAACGCTCGCGTTCGACATCCGCAACTTCCTGATGGACCGGCTCGGATTCGGCAACTTCATCTTCCGCGACCTGCAGGGGCGCGAGATCGGCAGCGCCGCGAACATGGAGGAACTCGAACATCTCATCCGCACGATACCCGACGAATCGCTGCTCTACCACGCCGCCCGCAACCATTTCAGCGCGTGGCTCACCGCGCGCGGAGAGATGCTGTTCGCCCGCATCATGCGGTCGGCCCACGCCGCCGACTTCCCGTCGTCCGACGGGTTACGCGCCTTCATCCTGTCGCTGTTCGAGAAGGTGCGCGCAAAGAAGGTCAAGGGCCGCGTGATAAACTTCGACGAATCGGTGTTCGGCGGCGCCAGTTACATCGTCCGCTTCGCCAACGGATCGCTCGGCGGCAAGGGGCGCGGCATCGCCTTCATCAACAACCTCGTCGAACACATAGACCTATCTAAACACATCCCCGACCTCCCGATCCGCATCCCGACGACCGCCGTCATCGGCATCGATGAGTACGACCGCATGATAGACGCGCCGGCGCTCCGCAATGTCATATTCCGCGACACCGACCACGAACAGGTCAAGGACCTGTTCCTCGGCACCGCGCTGTCGCTCGACCTGCGCAAGAAACTCAAGTCGTTCCTCTCGATGGTCACCTGTCCGCTCGCGGTCCGTTCGTCGGGACTGTTCGAGGACATGTTGTTGCAACCGTTCGCCGGCATCTACAGCACCTACATCATCCCGAACAACCATCCCGATCTCAATGTCCGCTTCAAGCAACTCATGGACGCCGTCCGGCTCGTGTACGCGTCGGTCTTCTCGCCGCGGTCGCGGGCCTATTTCGACGCGGTCGGCTACAAGATAGAGGAAGAGCGGATGGCGGTCATCATACAGGAGGTGGTCGGCGGCCGCCACGGAAGATACCACTATCCGCACCTCAGCGGCACCGCGCAGTCGTTCAACTACTATCCCGTCATGCCGCTCAAGCCGGAGGACGGCATAGCCACCGCCGCGCTCGGGCTCGGCAGTTATGTCGTCGAGGGGGAACAGGCGTTCCGCTTCTCGCCGCGCTACCCGAAACTCGACCTGCTGGCGCCCGAATATCAGGCGAAGAGCAGCCAGCGTTTCTTCTACGCGCTCGACCTCGAACGGACCATGCCCGACGACCTGCGCGAAGGCGAAGAATCGTGCTACACGCGGCTTGAGATAGCCGAGGCCGAGCCGCACGGGGTGCTCACCCACCTTGCGTCGGTCTACGATATCGAGAACCACCGCATCGAACCGGGGCTTTCCCGCCGGGGCCCGCGTATCATCAATCTCGCGAACATCCTGAAATACGATCAGGTGCCGCTCGCCCATGCGATCGAGGTGCTGCTCGAGATCGGCGAAAGGTCGATGGGGAACCCGGTCGAGATCGAGTATGCGCTCGACCTTGACACCGGCGGCACCGGCACGCCGACCTTCTATCTGCTCCAGATGAAACCCCTCATCCAGAAAGGCGACGAGGTGTCCCTCACCGACGACGACCTGCGGGCCGACGGTCTACTCCTGCGCACCGACCACGCGATGGGAAACGGCCGGGAGGACATCCGCGACCTCGTCTTCGCCGACCCGGCGCTCTTCAACACCGCCGAAACGGTGGAGATGGCCGCCGAACTCGAGGAGATCAATGCCACGCTCAAGGCGGAGGGACGACGCCACATCCTCGTCGGGTTCGGCCGCTGGGGGACCCGCGACCGCTGGATAGGCATCCCGGCGCAGTTCAACCAGATATCGCAGGCCCGCGTCATCGTCGAGGCGGGGCTCGAACACTTTCAGGTCGATTCGTCGCTTGGCTCCCATTTCTTCCACAACATCACCTCGATGAACATCGGCTACTTCACCATCCGCTGGGGATCGCCGAACCATGTCATCGACTGGGACTGGCTCCTGCGCCAGCCGGTGTTCCGACGCACCGCCCATTTCCGCCACATCCGGCCTCCGGAGCCCTTCGAGGTCATCATGGACGGCCGCCGCGGGATATCGGTCATCCGCAAACCGAAAGGAGCGACCTGACATGGCGACATTCGAAGCGATACTGAACGACATCAGCGGCATCATCTGGGGCTGGCCGCTCATCGCCCTGCTCTTCGGCACCCACCTGTTCCTCACCTTCCGGCTCCGCTTCATCCAGCGACATATCGGCACCGCGATAAAACTCTCGTTCAGCAGGAAGAGCGAAGGCTCGGGCGAGATCAGCCATTTCGGCGCGCTCACCACGGCGCTCGCCGCCACCATCGGCACCGGCAACATCGTCGGCGTCGCGACCGCCGTCGCGGTGGGCGGCCCCGGCGCGGTGCTCTGGATGTGGCTCACGGGCATCTTCGGCATCGCCACCAAGTACGGCGAGGCGGTCCTTGCGGTGAAATACCGGCGGCTCCTCCCCGACGGATCGGTCGCCGGCGGCCCGATGTACGCTCTCGAGGACGGGCTTAAGGCGAAATGGCTCGGTATCCTCTTCGCGGCCTTCACCGCGATCGCCGCGTTCGGCATCGGCAACATGGTGCAGGCGAACTCCATCGCGGGACTCATGGGTGACACCTTCGGCACCCCCGGCTGGATGACCGGCATCATCCTCACCGTCGCGACGGCTCTCGTCATCATCGGCGGGGTCCGCTCCATCGCGAAGGTCTGCGAAAAACTGATACCGTTCATGGTGGTGGTCTATTTCATCGGCTGTCTGATACTGCTCGCCCTCGGCTGGCGCACCATCCCCGATTCGCTGTGGCTCATCGTTACCTCGGCCTTCGGCGGTCACGCGGCGCTCGGCGGCTTTGTCGGCGCGGCGCTGAAAGAGACGGTCCGCTACGGCATCGCGCGCGGCCTGTTCTCCAACGAAGCAGGGCTCGGCAGCGCCCCCATCGTCGCGGCGGCGGCGCAGACGAAGAACCCGGTGCGGCAGGCGCTCGTTTCCTCGACCGGCACCTTCTGGGACACCGTGGTGGTCTGCCTCATCACGGGGCTGGTCCTCGTCAATTCGGGCCGCTGGACCGAGGGACTCAACGGCGCGGCGCTCACCCATGCCTCCTTCTCGCAACTCGGCCCGTTCGGCCCGGCGCTCCTCACCTTCGGACTCCTCACCTTCGTCTTCTCGACGATACTCGGCTGGTCCTACTACGGCGAGAAGGCGATCGAATATCTTTTCGGCCGCGCCAGCATCCGCCCCTACCGCTGGCTCTGGGTGGCCATGGTGATGGTCGGCTCGACCCTCTCGCTGGGCGCGGTGTGGACCTTCGCCGACATCGCCAACGGACTGATGGCGCTCCCCAACCTCATCGCCCTCCTCCTGCTGAACGGCGTCATCGTCGCCGAGACGCGCCGGTATCTCTGGACCCCCGGCAAACTCGACAGCGAGGATTGATCAGGTCTCTTTTCCTTTGACTTGTCTGTGTGGAATTGATACTATCCCCGCAACTGACATACAACGAACGGGAGCACTGCGGTGGCGACGGTAACATTCGAGAAGGTCGTTAAGAGGTACTCCGAGCAGGCGGTCATCCTCAAGGGCATCGATCTCGAGGTGCGCGACGGCGAGTTCCTCGTGCTCGTCGGCCCGTCGGGGTGCGGCAAATCGACGCTCCTGCGGACGCTCGCCGGACTCGAACGGATAGAGGAGGGCGCCATACGCATCGGCGACCGCCCGGTGGGCGACCTGCCGCCCAAGGATCGCGACATCGCGATGGTGTTCCAGTCCTACGCACTTTACCCCCACATGACGGTCCGCGAGAACATGGCGTTCGGACTGACGGTCCGCAGGATGCCCGCCGCCGAGATAACGCGCCGGGTCGACGAGGCGGCCGCCCTGCTCGGCATCACCCACCTGCTCGACCGGCTCCCCAAGGAGATGAGCGGCGGCCAGCGCCAGCGCGTCGCGATGGGGCGTGCCATCGTCCGGAGCCCGCAGGTGTTCCTGTTCGACGAACCGCTGTCGAACCTCGACGCCGCCCTGCGGACCCAGATGCGGATAGAACTCAAGCACCTGCACCGGCGACTCGGCGCCACCATCATCTATGTCACCCACGACCAGATAGAGGCGATGACGCTCGCCGACCGCATCGTGGTGCTCGACAAGGGCATCATCCAGCAGATCGGCACGCCGGCCGAACTGTACGATCGCCCCGCCAACACCTTCGTCGCCCGCTTCATCGGCACCCCCGCCATGAATCTGCTCGACCTCGAGCCGCAGGACGGGGCGATATTCGGCGGCGCGGTGCGCCTGCCGGGAACGACCCGCCGGGTCGTCGCGGGGATACGCCCCTCCGACCTCGCCGTCGCGACGGCGCCGGGCGGCATCCGTCTTGACGGCACGGTCGATCTCGTCGAGGCGCTCGGCGCGACCGCCGTCGCCCATCTCCGGCTCGACGCCGACCGCCGGATCACGGCGGAACTTCCGGCCGCCGCCGCGCGAGGACTTGCGGCCGGCGCGACCGTGACGCTCACCGCCGTATCCGACCGGGTACATCTTTTCGACGGCGAGACCGGACTGAGGATAGCGGACAGGGCATGAAACGCCTATCACTCTTCACGCTTCTTCTTTTCCTGTGCATCGCCACGCTGGAAGCCGCCCCGCGCCAGATAACGGTGTGGCATTCCTACCGCGGGGCCGAAGAGACGGCGATCAACGGGCTCGCCGAGGAGTTCAACGCCCTGCACCGCGACGACATCCGCGTCACGCTCCTCGCGGTCCCCTACGACGCCTTCGCGAACAAGATAACGAGCGCCGTGCCGCGCGGCAACGGCCCCGACGCTTTCATCTACGCTCACGAACGGATAGGTGACTGGGCCGCCTCCGGCATCATCGAGCCGCTCGGCCCCTACTACACCGAACACATCGGGACCCGGATGCTGCCGGTGACCATCGAGGCGATGAGAAGCGGTGACAAACTCTGGGGCATACCGCTCGCCTTCAAGAGTCTCGTCCTCTTTTACCGCACCGACCTCATGGATGCGCCTCCCGGCACGACCGACGAACTCCTTGCGGTCGCCGAACGATTCACCGACCGCGCCGCGAACCGCTACGGCATCGCCTTCGAGGCGGCATCCGCCTACTTCGCCGCCCCCTTCCTGACCGGGTTCGGCGGCGGGTTCTGCCTTGACGAGGCCGCGAGCGATACCCCCTGCCTCGATACCCCCGAGAACGCCGCGGCGCTCTCCTTCATCGCCGATATCGTCCGGGAACGCAAGGTGGCGCCCGACGAGGCGACCGGCGCGCTTGTCACGCACCTGTTCGCCGAGGGGCGCGTCCCGATGGTTATAAGCGGCCCGTGGCTCATGGGCGAACTCCCGGCCGATCTCCCCTACGCCGTGGCGACCCTGCCCGTCGTCAGCGCGACGGGACTCCCGATGCGACCGCTCCTGACGGTCGAGGCCTATATCATCGCCAAACATCGCCGCACCGACATCGCGGCAGCCCGCGCCTTCGGCGAATTCCTCTCGTCCGAAGCATCGGCGCGACAGCGGGCGCTCGCCGGCCGCCAGTCGGTCGCGACGCTGTTCGCCTACGATTCGCCGGCGGTCCGCAACGACGCGACGCTCATGCTGTTCAAACGGCAGGCCGAACAGGCGCTCCCGATGAGCAACCGCCCGGCGATGCGGATGGTGTGGGAACCGCTCGCGACCGCCCTGCGCAAGGTCCTGCGCGGCGCCGACACCCCGCAACACGCGCTCGCCGAGGCGGGGCGGCACTACGCGCTCTTTACCCGGCCCCCGGCGAAGGCCCAGAGCCCCGCGATCTTCCTTGCGACGCTCTTAGCGCTCGCGGTCGTCGGCTTCGGCTATCTCTGGTGGCGCTTCCGGCGCGAACGGGTCATCGCGACGATGCGCCGGGAGCCGACCCCCTACCTCTATCTTCTGCCCGCCGCCCTTTCGATGTTCATCCTCGTCTTCATCCCGTTCACCGTCGGCACCGCCGTCTCCTTCTTCGCCCACCGGGCGGGTGAGTGGCGCTTCGTCGGGCTCGCGAACTTCGTCTCGATACTTTCCTCCCAGGATTTCCCGGTGACCGACCCGCTCAATTTCTACTTCACGCTCGCCGTGACGGTCGGCTGGACCGCGGTCAATGTCGCGCTCCATGTCGGCATCGGGCTCGCGCTCGCGATGCTCCTGCGCGACCAGTGGCTGAAACTGCGCGGGGTCTACCGGATACTGCTCATCGTCCCGTGGGCGGTCCCGAATTACATCACGGCCCTCATCTGGAAAGGGATGTTCAACCGGCAGTTCGGCGCGGTGAACGGCCTGCTCGACCTGTTCGGCGTCGAGCCGGTATCGTGGTTCTCTTCGTTCTGGACCGCCTTCGCCGCCAATGTCGCGACCAACACCTGGCTCGGCTTCCCCTTCATGATGGTGACGGCGCTCGGCGCCCTGCAGGCGGTGCCGCGTGAACTCGAGGACGCCGCGGCGGTCGACGGCGCGGGGGCGTGGGACCGGTTCCGGCATGTGATACTGCCCCTGCTCAGACCGGCGCTCCTCCCGGCGGTCATCCTCGGCTCTGTCTGGACCTTCAATATGTTCAACATCATCTTCCTCGTGTCGGGCGGCGACCCCGACGGGGCGACCGACATCCTCATCAGCGAGGCCTACAAATGGGCCTTCCAGCGGCAGGAGCAGTACGGCTACGCGGCGGCCTACGCAACACTGATATTCATCGTGCTCCTGCTTTACTCGAAATTCACCGAACGGCGCGCGGGAGGCACCGCATGAAGGACCGGACGCTGACCCGCGTACTGCTGACCCACGCCGCGCTCGTCGCCGCCTGTGTCGTCACGCTCTACCCGGTGCTCTGGGTGGTCAAGATGGCGCTCACACCGGCGCAAGGTTTCTCTCTTTCGGTCAGCCCGATACCCGACGCCGTATCGCTCCAGAATTTCCGCGAGGTGATCGGCACGGTCGGACCGCAGGGCGGGTGGCTCTTCGGACGGCAGTTCCTGAACAGCGTCGTCATATCGCTCGCCACCACCGTCGTCGGCGTCACGCTCGCGACGACCGCCGGGTACGCCTTTTCCCGCTTCGTGTTCCCGGGGCGTGAACTCGGGATGAAACTGTTCCTCGTCTCGCAGATGTTCCCCGGCGTCGTGATGGCGATACCGCTCTACATCCTGCTCGACAATCTGCATCTTCTCAACTCGATGACGGGGCTGGTGCTCGTCTACGCGACCACCGCGATACCGTTCTGCGTCTGGATGCTCAAGGGCTACTTCGACACGATACCCAAGGACCTCGAGGAGGCGGCGCTCATCGACGGCGCCTCGCAGTGGACGATATTCACCCGCATCGTCCTGCCGCTGGCCCGTCCGGCGATAGTGGTCACCGCGCTCTTCTCGTTCATGACGGCGTGGAACGAATTCATCCTCGCCGCGACCTTCCTCAGTTCCGAACAGGCGTTCACCCTGCCGGTGGCACTCCAACGCTATGTCGGCAGTTTCAACACCGAGTGGGGCCACTTCGCCGCCGGGGCGATCCTCGTGTCGCTGCCGGTGATGCTCCTGTTCTTCTTCCTGCAACGGCACCTCATCGGCGGGCTCACCGCCGGCGGCGTGAAGGGGTAGGAACTTTTCTTGAA
This sequence comes from bacterium, assembly GCA_022711315.1. Lineage (GTDB taxonomy): Bacteria > UBP6 > UBA1177 > UBA1177 > JAKLFG01 > JAKLFG01. The sequence continues at coordinate 37,992 of JAKLFG010000014.1, forward strand.
ACACGACGGTCTTGTCGGTATGGTCCCCGCGACCGACGAACGGAACGGAGGATAGATGTACCGGACACTCCTGTTGACCTCTTGGACGCTGCTCATGTTCGCGGCCTGCGACAACGCCGTGTCGCGGCATCTCGCCCCGGACCGCGACACCACTACCGTGCTCCCCGATGGAACGATACCGGTCAATGACGAGGTATCGATCGACGACCACCTTCTCTCCCCCGACGAAGAAGCGGACGACATCGGCGCGGTCGACCTCGACGGTGAGGACCAGACCGATGCCCTGATCCGGGACGATATCGGACTCGACGACCTGCTGATCGACGACGATCCCTTGATCCCCGACCTCGATATCGATCTGGGCGACTGTCCCGAACTGACGGCGGGGTGGAACACCGACTTCATCGTGACGGGTGAATGGTCCAAGGATCTTTCCCGTTCGTTCATCATTTCGCTTCCCGACGGCATCGGACAACGGCGCGACTGGCCGGTCGTCTTCAACTGGCACGGCGTCGGGGTATCGGCCGACTTCTTCCTGCCGATGCTCGACGGCTGGCAGAACAACGATACCATGCCATTCATCCTCATAACGCCGGAGGACACCGGCCTGCCGATGGCGACGATACCGCCGCAGGGTGTCGACTGGGACAATCTCGTGCTCGACGACGGCAGTATCGAGGCGGAATTGTTCGACCGCATCGTCGAATGCCTCGATCGCCAGTTCGGCGTCGATCACGCCCGCATCCACCTGACCGGGTTCTCGGCCGGGTCGATAACCTGCGACACTCTCGGCGTGTTGCGCGGCGAACGGGTCGCGTCGATATTCACCTACTCCGGCGCCTATTTCTCGAACCCCGCCAATCTCGCCGATCTCGGCGCCGGGGCAGCGAACTTCATCCATTGGCCGACTCTCGAAACCTCGCACAAGTTCGTACAGGTGCTCGTACACGGTGCCGGTGATCCCGGCTGTTCGACCCGCGATTGCGGCGACCCGAACGGGAATTGTTGCGACATCTGGAGCACCATCGGGCTTTCGGTCAATTTCGAACACATGGCGGAGAACGACGCCCCCTACCTGAGCGGGCTCGGTCACGATGTCATCCTCTGCGATCACGGCCAAGGACACCTCATGGGCGGCGTGACGCAACCCTCGCTCATACGATTCTTCCATGACCACCCCCTCGGCACCACCATTTCACCCTATCGGGACGGGCTGATCGGGGAGTTCTATCAGTTCTGCGCTCTTGTGCCGGCGCAGTGAGCCGAACAATCTATCCCTTTGTAATAAATAGACTTTACTTTTCGGACCACCCTTTGCTGAAATGGTTGCGCCACCATTGAGAAGGAGGTTCCCATGCGTAACATGTCTCTGGCGATGGCGACGGCGCTCCTCTTCATCGCCTGCGGCGAGGAGCCGGAAAAGACGCCGACCGACAGCAACGCCGCCACGGATGATACCTCCGTGAGCGATGCCGACACCGCCGTCCCGGGTGACGAGTTCTTCGCGACCGAGGCGCCGAACTCTTTCCGCATGGAATTCAAGGGGCTCATCAACTCTTACGACGACATGGTCGCGAGCAAGCAGGTGAAGGGGATCGGCAGTTTCGAGTATTCCTTCAACGGCGAGGAATACACGCCGAAAGGAGACCCCGAGGCCTACCTCAGCACCATCCCGGCCGACTACGAGGATCCCGAGATGGCGGGTAAGGACTACCTGCGGATGCAACTCTACGCCGGGCCGCTTGAACAGGGAACGAGCGAAGCGGGGAATGCGTGGTACACCTACGATTTCGTCAACATCGGCATCCCGCTCGACCGCTTCACGGCGGCCAAAGATTCGGGTGATAACATCTTCCCGCTCGACGATGTCACCTGGGCCAACCTCATGACGGTCACCCTCACCGCGCGCGCCGACGGGAAGTATTTCTACCGTTACTGCTACACCGCGCTCCCCCAGCGCGACCCGACCGACGGGAAGTGGTTCGTCGATCACCGCAATAACGATGCGTTCGCGGCGGGCGAAGACCTCATCCTCTGGGCGAACATCACGATGGGCGAGCGGCAGGTCGTGACGACCGAGAACGAAGAGACGCTCTGCCTCTACCAGTCGCAGACGGCGGAACTTACCAAGGCGGAGTACGAGGCCGAGATCGCCAAAAGCGGCACCGAGTTCGGCTGCGAGATACCGGAGAAGTACACCACCGCCTTCGCCGACGACCGACTACTGTTCACCTTCATCGGCGAGATATCGGACATCGACAACGGCGAAACACGGCTCGCCTACGCCGACTATGACCTGACCATCGGCGGCGCGCAGAAGACGGTCGCCGACTACACCGCCTACGCCTACCCCGACGACATCGGCACGAGCACCAATTACATGGTCGCGCAAACGCTCGGCAATGTCTTCGAGTTCGTCCCGGGCCGCCACTACCTCTTCGATTACACCCGGCTACTGGTGCCTCTGGGCATACTGCAGGGATACCCGGCGGAAGATGGCTCGTTCGAATTGTCTCTGCCCGATATCTATTTCCAGTATCTGCTCCTCGAACAGAAACTGCCGAAAAGCGGCGGCTCCTACATCAAAGGGTGCATCTACGCGATGCACACCCAGAACGAACTGAACGGGGTTTTTGTCTGCCGCGCCGGGGCGACCGACTTCCTGCCGGGCGAACCCTACCATATCGCCGGGAACATCGAACTGTCGATGGATGCCAATTACCTCATGGAGCAGAACGGCGTCGCCGACCCCGACGAACTTTGCTTCTGTTACAACGACACGACCGGCGCGTCGATCACCTGCGAAGACTTCGACCTCATACTGGTTGAGATGTAGGAGGCGACCATGCGTACGATACTATTCACGACGCTCATCATCGGCGCGCTGTCGTTATCGGCCGCCGCGAAGAACCTCTTCATCGTAACGACCGACCAGATAGCCGGATCGTCGGCGAAGCTCGCCGAATTCGTCGCGGCCAAAGAGGCGCGCGGCTTTACCGTGACGGTCACCACCGAATCCGACTACGGCGCCGCCGACGCGAAGGGACTCGTTCGCGCCGTCGCGATCCGCGACTGGTTGAAAGAGAACACCGCGCCGGGCGACTATCTGCTCCTCATCGGCGACGCCAACGCGCAGTACGGCGATGTCCCGATGTTCATCGTCTGGCCGCGCCACACATACTCGGCCGACCAGTGCTTCGGCTTCGCGGTCGACTGCCGCGCCTTCGAAAGCGACGCCCCCTACGCCGACCTCTCGGGCGACTGGGACCTGAACGGCAACGGTCAGTGGGGCGAACAGGGGCTCGATGACGGGGAGGGCGGCTTTGATCTCGACCACGAACTCATCGTCGGACGGATGTCGGTCTACTTCGACGATACCACCGAACTCGACCGCATCCTCGGTCACGCCCTCGACTACATGCGCACTCCGGAAAGTGCCGTCGCGTGGCGCAAGAAGATACTGCTCCCCGCGTCGTACTACTACTTCAAAGGGCAGAAGATGCTCAACTCGACCGTCCTCAACGACATGGACGGGGCCGACACGGCGGAGTGGTTCATCCACAACATCATGGCGGAACACGGCGGCTTCACCCTGACGCGGATGTATGAAAAGGAGGGAACGACCGTCTCGAAATACGCGGCCGATGTGGCGCTGACGCGCGACAACCTGAAAAGCGAATGGCCCAAGGGCTACGGGATGGTCTTCTGGTTCGGCCATGGGCTCGACAAGGAGGTGGCGCGGACGATATGGATCGACGCGAACGACGACGGAGCGGTATCCAACGATGAACTGCAGCAGCCGCTATTCATCCATTCGGACGACGCCCCCGCCATCGGCGCGCAGAGCCCCGCGTTCGTCGTGGCGGTCTCGTGCGAGGTGGGCAGCGCGCAGACGCCGTGGAACTTGACCCATGCGCTCCTCACCGAGGGGGGCGCCATCGGGATGATCGGCTCGACCAATGTCACGCCGGGCGACATGACCGACTACAGCGATTTCGAGAGCGATCTCGATACGACGACCTACGGGGCGACCAATCTCGGCGTCTTCTTTTTCGATAAGTTGATGAGCGGCGAAACGGCGGCCAAGGCATTCGCCGAAACGCGGCGCGATGTGGGGACCGACGGTTCCATCGAGACCGACGCGGGGAAGATGATGCTCAACTACTACGGCGACCCGACCTTATCGCTCAACAGTTCGGCCGCCGACGCCCCGGATGAAGACCTCACCCCCGACGAAGACACCGCGACCGATAGCGAAATACCCGATGTCAAGATCGCCGAAACAGGTTCCGAAAACGGGTGCGCGCTGGTAACTCTTTAAATCCAACTCGCCTAAATTTTAATAGAAATGCCCTAACATGTTATGTGTTGTCATCACTGTATTTAAACAACATTCCGACTGGAGACTGTTTGAGCGTTTTGTTCTCTTCAGCAAGATCTTTGATAGATTTTGGGATATCTCTTAACTTGGGAGCATCTAGAAGTTGGTCGGCGGCAATGGCGGCTAAACCCCATACAGGAAGACCAGTAGCCGCAGCAGTGACTGCTAACGAACCGACGACAAGCCATGAGCCAATATCAGTTCCCGCAAATTTCCATTTCTTAGAACTAAGTTCTGCAATATGTTTTCTATGTTCCAAAAAAGCCACATGAATGTTATCGAAAATCTGATTACTTGTTGCATGAAAGTCGGTAGGATTTGCCAAAGTCAACTCGGCAACTCCCTTTGAAAGTATAGCCCTAATTTCATGGAGCGCATCAGCTTTTCTGAGTTCGAGCAACGCCTTGGGCGGTACTTTGCCGAGCCATTCCATCTTATTTTCAGCAACTGATTGAAGGCCTCGAAGCACATGAAGATCTTTTAAATTACTTTCTTTTTCTATTTTTTCGGCATCGTATTCTAGCTTCCATACAAAGTACTGCCAAGAAGTTGGGGCTTCAATAATTGGCGTGCCACGAAGTCGTCGTGCTTTAACAAGGAGTTCATTACTCGTGCTCATTCTTCCCACTGCATGAGAGGCAACGATGATTCCAGGGTTAGTTGTTCGAAGCAAACTAAATATTTTCTTATCAGCAAGTGCCTTTTGAATCTGGATTCGAAGATCGTTTCCCCATTCAGTATTGAAAAGTACTTTTTTCTGGTCTGTAATTTCTGCCTCGACTTGATCTATTGTTTTCAACGAACTCGCGAAGTCCATTAGTTCATCGAAAGAGCCAAAGGATCTGCCAAACATTTTAGCGGCATGAACCAATACATCAATTTGACCAAGATGATAAAAAAACTCTTTTTCTTCCTTTAAGATAGCAGTCCTATCAGGAAGTACAACGACTACTGGAGGAGTCACATCTGCACATGCAAGCTCTTTATATTGAAGAAGGTTAAGTCCATGCATTATGAGATAATAAACCTTTTGTTCAGGAGTCCCTCTTTCAAAAGCATGCTTTGTTCTCAAGAAAGGATCAGGTAAAATAATAGTGTCTGTATATATGCCACATTTTGAGGCAATGTTTTCACTGTAAGAAGGGAAAAGGTCTCCGCCGAAAACACCCTTAAGTGACTTATCCATGTCCTCCACATGTGCAAATGCCGCATCCGCAGTGTTGGCCCAAAATTCGTCAATTACATTTAAGAAAGCATTAAGCTTGGTGGTAATTTCTTTTTTCGCAGCTTCGTCCTGTGACAATGTTATTGCCATATCATGTGGCGTAACCCCCTGATCTGTCATATTTTTATAGATATTACCGAATTGGTTTTCTATAAAAGCAAAATATTCCGTCTGAATCTCAGCAAGAGAAATGGACTGCTTTAACTCCTCGCGATCATGTACAAACTCCACAGCTAAGGCCATAGAACGAACGAAACCATCCACAGTGTTAAGATCCGCTGTTCCGTCGGGGTTATAGCGAACTTTCTTTAAGCTATCAACGGCCTGCAACCCGTCAGCTATATAAAATTTTCCGGCCTCAACTTCTTTTCTTAGAAGCTGCAACCGTCGCTGAAGTCGCGCATCATATTGTTTTTTTTTCATCGCTGTTGTGGTGTTTCATAATCAACCCTCACAATTGGGGTTCGTTTGCCAAGTCTTCAAAAAGAGTAGCCTATCCCCCCGACAAGTCAAGGGATTCTTAAAGATTTTTAACGCCGAAGCTGTTCTATGACATTGCGGATTTTCTGTTGGAGCGCCCCGTGTTCCTTTAACGTGAACTGCGGCGCGTTCTTCCAGTCGTAAAACCATGCAGGCATCCGTCGCTTCTCTTCTGGCTCCGACTCGAACCGGGGAAATATGTGCGCATGCAGTTCCGGCTCCGAATTGCCGAGAATCTCATAATTGATCCGGCGTGCCTTGGTAACTTCCAATAGCGCATCGCCAATCAACGCCATATCGGAAAGAAACTGCGCCCGCGCGACGGGACCGAGATCGTTCAGACTCGGCACGACTGGGTCGGGTAACAGAAGCGAATAGCCGGGCAGGAACTGAACATCGCCGATGACCGCCCAGCCCGACGTCATCCGGCAGATCACTTTGAGATTGGTTCCCGCTCTTGCCTGCGCGACCCGTTCTTCGATCAGCGGCATCTTTTGCCTCTACATTATATATATGGTAATCGGTCGAACCTATTCCTGCCGCTCGTTGCGGTTGTAGAGCCACGATATCTCGGCGAGCCCCCACGCCGCCTCGTCGCGGATGTCGTCGTGCGTGAACCGGAAGGTCCAGTTGTGGAGCCCGACCGTCCCCGGCGTGTTGTATCGGGCCTCGCTTCCCATCCCCAGCACATCCTGCAGGGTCGTGAAGGCATACCGCGCGACACTGCCGTAAGCGAGCCGTATGAGCGCCCACGCCGGACTGTCGCCCCACCGCAGGGTGAGATAGCGGTTTATCTCGCGGCGGTCATGCTCATAGAGCGACCGGTACCAGCCCGCCACGGTGTCGTTGTCGTGCGTCCCGGTGTAGACGGCGCAGTTCGTCGTCGCATAGTTGTGCGGCAGGAACGCGCTCGTCGGCGCGTCGAACGCGAACTGGAGCACCTTCATCCCGTGGAAATTGAACCGCTCGCGGAGTTCGACCACATCCTCCGATATGACGCCGAGGTCCTCGGCGATGACCGGCAGTTCGCCGAACTGGGCGAGAAGCGCGTCGAACAGTTTCTTCCCCGGCGTCTTGCGCCATTTGCCGTTCTCGGCCGTCTTATCCCCCGCCGGCACCGCCCAAGAGGCCGCAAAGCCGCGGAAGTGATCGATGCGAACGAGGTCGTAGATGGCGAACATCTGCGCGAACCGCCGTTTCCACCAGTCGAAACCGTCCTCCTCCATCCGTTTCCAGTCGTACAGCGGGTTGCCCCAGAGTTGCCCCGTCGGCGAGAAATAGTCGGGCGGCACCCCCGCGACGACGGTCGGGCGGCCGTCTTTGAGGAGGAAAAGGTCCTGATGGGCCCACACATCGGCGCTTTCATAGGCGACGAACATCGGCAGGTCGCCGACGATGCGGACCCCCCGCTCGTTGGCATAGGCCCGGAGCGATCGCCACTGGCGCGAGAAAAGCCACTGAGCGAACTGGTGACGCAGGATATCGTCGGCCGCTTCGTGCATGAGCCGGGCCATCGCCGCCGGGCGCCGTTCGCGGAACTCGACCGGCCACTCGTGCCAGCAGGAGGTGCCGAACCGCTCCCGGAGCGCGGCATAGAGCGCGTGGTCGCCGAGCCAGTGGCTGTTCGCGGTGCGGAACGCGCTGAACTCGTCGAACCGTTCACGGGTTTCGTGGAACCGCGCGAACGCTTCGCGGACCATCGCGTCGGAAAGGTCGCGCGCCATGTCGAAATTAACGCGGCGCGGATCGGGCGCCGGTCTCCGGTACGGCCCGGCGTCGGCGATGAAGCCCTCGCGCACGAGCAGGTCCGGGTCTATCAACCACGGATTGCCCGCAAAGGCCGAATGAGAATTGTAGGGACAGCCGTCGTACGAGGTCGGCGTGAGCGGCAGTATCTGCCAGAGCCCCTGCTTGCCGGTAGCAAGCCAGTCGATAAAGCGTCGCGCCGCGTCGCCGAGGGTGCCGATGGGACCGGGGCCCGGCAGGGCCGCAGGGTGAAGGATGATGCCGCTGGAACGAGTGTGTGTCATGGAATATTCTCCTTTCAAATCGGGCGTGCCGTTGGCGCGCCCCTACATCTCACCGTTCACTCTTCACTTCTCACGATATCAGCATCCCCGCTATATTGGCGGTGACGAAACTGGCGAGCGTCCCGGCGATCATCGACTTGATGCCGAGCGCCGCTATCTCGCCGCGCCGCGACGGGGCCATCGTCCCAATGCCGCCGATCTGTATCGCTATCGAGCCGAGATTCGCGAAGCCGCAGAGCGCATAGGTGGCGATGATGACCGACCGGGGCGACAGTTCGGTCGCGCCCGCTTTTATCGCGTCGGAAAGGTGGGCATAGGCGACGAACTCATTAAGTATCGTCTTTTCGCCGAGAAAAGCGCCGACGCGCATCGCTTCGTCCCACGGCACTCCCATGCAGAGCGCGAGCGGCGCCATCGCCCAGCCGAGCACCTGTTCCATCGTGACGCCGAAAAAACCGAAGAAGTAGTTGAACATCGCGACGAACGCGATGAAGGCGAGCAACATCGCCGCGACATTGAGCGCGAGGAACAGTCCCTCCGACGCACCGCGCGCCGCCGCCTCGATGGCGTTGCGGTCGACGACCGGGACCTCTATCGTACCGCCGCCGGCGGTCACCGGCGTACCGGTCTCGGGGACCATGATCTTGGCGAACATGATCGCGGCGGGGGCCGACATGACCGACGCCGCCATCAGATGCCCCGCGCTCACCCCCATCCCGACATAGGCCGCCATCACGCCGCCCGCGATGGTCGCCATGCCGCCCGACATGACGCACATGAGTTCGGATCGCGTCATCGTTTCGACATAGGGCCGTATCATGAGCGGCGCCTCGGTCTGGCCGATGAAGATGTTGGCGGCGGCCGAGAGCGACT
>JAKLFG010000015.1 GCA_022711315.1 bacterium
CGCATCGGGGGAACCGGTCAGCGCGGTATCGGTCAGGGTGATCGAACCTCCTTTCACCGCAAGGGCGAACGACACCTTTCCCGCGGCGGGCGGCAGCGCGACAAGCCGCACGCCGCTGAGCGCGACGCCGTCGGCCTGCGCGATATCGAGCGCAACGGTGTCCGACGCTATCTCGATGTCGCGGAGCGTCACATCGCCGGATCGGATGAGAAGCCCACGCTCCCCCGCCGGCGCAACGATGCGGCTCGCCACACCCTTACCGACGATGGTGAGCGGCTTCGAGACGGTGACCGCGGCCGTTATCGTCGCGTTCTCGATGCAGACGCAGTCGCTCCACGCATCAGTCGCATTCGCGACCGCATCGGCGAGATCGCCGGTCTCGCGGACAATGGAACAACGGTCGTTGCACGCGTCGGGAAGACGCCACTCCTTCGCATCGTTCTCGCAGGCGGACAGGCCGGATAGGGCCGCCACGCAGATGGACATAAAGTATTTCGCCGATGGTCGCATGCTCACCTCGCCGCCATGATACCCCCGCGAAAAGAGAAATCAAGGAAGTGTCGGGGCGAATTCAGACAGCGACCACTCGTCGTTTCGGGTCGTCGACGAACAGGAGGTACGCCTCGACCGGCCGGCCGGGGTAGAGCCCCACGAGCATGGCGCGGTACCGGGCCATCTGTTCACGATACTTCCCCGCGAGATGGCCGACACGGCCCGTCTTGTAGTCGATGAGCGTGATGCGGTCGGGCGCGATGATGAGCCGGTCGACGACACCGAAAGTGTTCCGGTCCGACAGGTGCTGTTCACAGAGCACCGTGCCGGAACGCGAAATCATCTCGCGCACAGCCGGGTCGCGCAGGAATGTTGCGAGCGCCTTACGCTCTTCGGGCGTCAGGTCAGCATGCGTGGGCATCTCAAGTCTCGGCGAAAGTCCGCCAAGCGCCGCATGTATCCGCAGGCCGCGCGCTATCCCAGCCTCGATGTCGGCCGACCGGAGCGCCGGATCGATATCACCCTCATCGGGGACCGTGGCAACGAGACCACCTGTCACCAGCGGCAGATCCTCGTGGTCGGCATCCATCGGCCCGGCTTTCCCGTGATCGTGCCGGTGGCCGAGGTCGGTCCTCTCGAATCCCGGCAGTGGCTGCTGCGCGGCACGGCGCATCTTTTCGCCGAAACCGGTCAGCACCCCCTCCTTGTTCGCCCGCACGACGATGGTGAGCGATCGTTTGGCCCGCGTCGCGGCCACATAGAGCAGGTTGGCCGTCTCGGCGGCGTTCATGTCGCGGTGTTCTTCGGCCGTTCCGGCGATGCGGGCCGCCCCCGGTATCGGCCCGGTCGCAAGGAATTCGAGCGCCGCCTTGTTCAGGTCGAGCGGACAGCCATCATCCGGGTCCGTCACCGGCCCGTTGCGGTCGTTCGTATCCTTCCACAGCACGAAGACATGGGGGAATTCGAGCCCCTTGGCGCTGTGCATCGTCGCCAGTTTCACCCGGTCGGAGTGCTCCCCCTCGGGAACGGTGACGAGGTTCCCCACCGCGAGAAGATACCGCAGGAACTCCCCCGCGTCGCCGGCATCGGGGCGGTCGAAATAGCGTTCCGCCTCGTCCCATAGCGTCTCGACGATGGTGCGCGGGAAGCGCGGCGCAAGTTCGCGCAGCGCCCCGGCAAGCGCCGAGAACCGGTGGGGCGCCGGCCACCGGGCCGCCTCGGCGATCAGACGACGCACGGTGTCGGTAAGATCGCTCTGACCGAGTTCCGGGAGCGCCCGCTCAACGAACTCTTTTCCGCCGCTGAATATCGCCGCTAGGGCGAGGTAAAGCGCCGCCCCCTCGCGCAGGGAAAGCAGTTCGCGCCCGGTGAGATCGGAGGTGCCGACCGGCTCTTCCCCTTCGCCCGCCGCGGCAAGCCCCTTCGCCACCTTCGCGAGGTGGGCGTGGGACCGGCACAGGACGGTGATGTCGCCCCACGAGCACCCGGTCTCTTCCCGCCGGCGCCGTATCTCGGCAACGAGCCGTTCGTATAGTTCCCCGTCACCCCTCCCGCAGGACACCGGGATCACCGCGACCGATGAAAGCCCGGTGTACGGTTCCCTCCGTTCCTCTTCGGGCGGAGCATCCTGTGTATCGCCCGCGCTCTCGTTCCCGGCGAAAAGTTCCTTTGTCAGTTCGTTGAAGAACCCGATGAGGAGCGGGGTCGAGCGCCAATTGTACGGAAGTTTCTCGGTCGGCAGTTGCCCCGACCTCCGGAGCGGTTCGAGCCAGCGTTTGAGCCGTTCCGGGTCGGCGCCGCGCCAGCGATAAATGGATTGTTTCCAATCGCCGACGAAAAAGAGCGACCGTACCCCCGCGCCGTTCTCGCCGATGTCGCCCGCGATATCTTCCAGAAGCGGTCGCAACAGTTCCATCTGCATCGCCGAGGTATCCTGGAATTCGTCGAGGAGCAGGTGGGCGGTCCGGTGGTAACCCCGTTCGTAGAGCCGCGCCGCGAGTTCGGGGCGGTCGGGACTGTCGGGCCCGTCCATCGCGATCAGTTCGCGCGGCACATCCTCGAAATAGCGACGGTCGAGTCTCTGTTTTTCGATCTCGAGCGAATCGGCGCGCAGTGCGCTGAAGCGTTTGAGAAGCGCGGTCCGGAGCCGCGCGGTGTTGATGACATGTTCGGCGATGAGCCGCCGCATCGGCGGATAGAGCGCCCTGAGTTTCGCGTAGGCGGCGAGCTTCTGGTCGGCGGCGGACACCTTGACCGCGGCAATATCATGCTTGAGGAACAGCGCCGCGCCGAGTTTCTGATCCCTGAGCGGGACCAGAAGCGGAACGATCACCTGCGAGTAAAGATTCCCCCTTTTTTCGACCTCGAGCGCCGCGACCTCCTCTCGCAATTTTTCGTAGGCGGCGTCTGTGCGCGCCTGCGTGGCCTTGAGTTCGTCAAGGAGTCCTTTCGGGCATTCCCACGCCGCGAGCGTGTCCCGGTTGTTGTCGAGTTCGCAGGTCAATCGTTCCGGCGTTATCTTGAGTATGCGCGCCGCGATGAGGATCTCCTCGGTGGCGGCGATCACCTCCGGGCGGGTGAAGAAGCGTTCGTCGGCAAGCGCCTTGATGAGGTCCTTTTCATGGTCGTCGGCCATCTGCGGTACCCGGTCCTCGGTCGCGAGGAACTGGTGGAACAGCGCATCTATCGTCGAATAGCGGACCTGCGCCGCCCGCATGAGAAGATGCAATCTCTCGACCGGCGGGGCATCCTCGCCCGCGATCTTGTCGAGTATCCGTTTCTCCATCTCGGCCGCCGCCGCCCTCGTGAAGGTTATCGCGACGATGAGCGCCGGGTCTCCCGCGATAAGGCCGCGCACCACCTTGGTCAACTGGTAGGTCTTCCCCGCGCCGGCCGAGGCGGTCATCAGGAGACTTCTGTTCATTCCGGCCTCTCGACAAAGTAGAGGTCGGGCCGCAGACAGAGCGCCTTGTAGGGGCAGTAGGAACACGCCCGGGCCTTATGATTCGGCACGAAGTGCTCCTGTGCGATGGTCCGGTCCAGCCGCCGCGCAAGCGCATCCAGCGTTTCCCGCCGCCGCTCGATCTCCCCGGCCGGGAGTTCGACGATATAGTTCCCCCGGTCACCGCTCCGCAGGCAGATATAGGCGGCGTCGAGTTCATCTTCTTTCGCGCGACCGTTCTCGATAAGGAGTTGGGCATAGAAAAGCAGTTGGAAATGATCGTTCAGCCCCCTCTCGTCGGCGGTCTCGGCGATAAGCCCCTCCTTGCAGAGGGCGGGCATGCTCTCCTTGTATTTGAGATCAGCGACGAGTTTCCGGCCGTTGCGTTCCTGCACCCGGTCGAGCCGTCCGGTAAGACGATACCCGCCGAAGGTCGCCTCGAGCGGCAGTTCGGTGTCGGTCACCGCGTTCGAGAAAAGGACCGCTGCGCCGCTTTCCCGCTCCCACGCGGCGATATCGTTCAGGTAACCGTGGACCAACGCCTTGCGGACGGCGCGGTCGGGGATCTTCGTCGCTATCTCGGCATTGCTTTCCCACCGTTCCTCGAACAGTTGTCGCCACCGGTCGATCGGTTTGTCGACCCCTTTGAGCGACGCAAAAAGATCGTGCAGGAACTGGCCGATGACCTTATTGAAATGGTCCTCTCCCTCGAAACAGGCAGGCGGCGCTATGTTTTCCAGTTTCTCCATGACGAAACGGAAGGGACACGAAAGGAACAGCGGCAAGGAGGAGAAGGACCACGGGTAGTTCGCGAGTCTCTCCCTCCGTTCGTCGCTGTTCTCGATGGCGGGAACTCCCGACGGTGCGGTGAAAGAGGTCGCCGCCATGAGTCGTTTTACCGGCTTCACGCCGAATTCGACCGACAGGAACGCGAAGTGGGGCGACGGCGCGGCGCCCGCCCCGGCGTCGTAGCGCGCCGCGAGGTGGGCGCTCTCGCCAAAGGCGAGGAACTGGCGGAGCGTGAGATCGTCGGACTCGAACTGCGCCTTGTGGATGCGCGGCAGATGAACGAGGTTGAGGAACGGCCCGCTGAACGGGCGTCTCGGGAAGATGTCTCGATCCATCGGCAGGATGAGGGCCCGCCGGCAGGGAACGCCGGTCGCGTTCCCCAGACCGACCACCTGCACCGGGGCCTTCCGGTCGCCGCGCAGGTGCAGTTTCGCCGACGCGACGAGGTGGAGAGAAAGCGTCTCCCGCTCCGCTCCCATGAGCGGTCCGAGTCTTGTTATGTCGTCGATGAGCGCTATCGCCTTCTCAAAGGCGGCCCGTTCGGCGGCGTCGAGATCGCGCCAGCGCGCCGTGAGTTCGGCCGCCAGTTCGCGGCGCACCTCGTCGAGCGGTCGCCTCTCCCGTATCGCCGCGGTCAGGCGGTGGGCGGCGACGAAATGCGAAAAGGGGAGCCACGGGACGAAGTTCACGCGGTCGCCGAGTGGCCGGAAGAGGAGTTCCCACAGGTAGAACGACAGCGTCTCGTCGAGCGGCACGATGAGAAGTTGCCCCTTGTTCCCCTCCGCCTCTTGCAGGAACCGCTCGATCTCGGCGGCGATGAGCGCCCGCACTGCGGGGCGTTCCGCCAGTTCGGTCAGTTCCAGCCGACCGGCGGTCGCCCGCTCTTCGCCGATGCCGAGGCGGCGGACCAGAGCGAACGCCGAGTCGTAGTCGGGCGTCTCGACGGGCATGTGGCGCCCGAAAAGGGGAGGATCGATGAAGCGGTGCTCCGCCGGGATGCGCGCGAAGAACCGTTCGTGCGCCGGGGTCATGACCGGCAGGCCGACGAACAGTTCATTATCGCGCGGGGCGAGATCGGCGAAGGTCGTCTCCTCGAACGGGGCGTAGAACAGCCCCTCGGCGGCCAGTTCTCCGCGGAAGGTTCCCATCGTCGCGAAGAAGACCGCTACCCGCTCCATCTGTTCGGGGGCGATGCGGTCGAGTCGCGAGAGTTCGTCGCCGGTGACCGAGAAGCGGGCGATGAGCGAAAGGAACTGCATCAGCCGCTCGGTGTCGGCGGGGCCCGGCGGCTCATCTTTTTTCATGGCCCGGTGCCGGGCATGGAAACGGCAGAAGGCCTCGTCGTCGGGGAGCGGCCGGTGACCGGTCGCCTCGGCGATGCGACGGCTCTTGTACTCATCAAATTCGAGGACGGCGGGCATAAGTCCGCCGAGTTGTTTGTGGAGGGTGTAGTGGATGATATCGCGGCCCGAACCGCCGAGCGACACGACGGTGAAGCGGGACAGGTCGGGGTGGTAGGGCTTAAGCGTTTCGATAAGTCGTTCGATCGCGGTCACTGCGTTCCCTCCGGCAGGTCAGCCCATTGTAGCGGACCGTACCGATTTTACAAGATAACGGGGACGCCGGTTGTCCCTTCACTCAAGATTTGACAACGGACGGGGGAATGCTATCCTGTGGCGAGCGGAACCGATCCACCACAAAGGGAGCACGACCATGACGAGTAAGACCTTTTTCGTCCTTTTTCTCGCGTTGTTCGTCCTTGCCTGCGACGACAACAAGCAACAGATCGCCGACCTCGAGCCGGTGAACGACGAGGCGCAGACCGACACCGACACGGCTGGTAACGACACACCACTCACCGACGGGAACGACGCGCTCCTGCCCGACGAGGACGGACTCATTCCGACCGATGACGATGTCGCCACCGACACGCCGACCGACGCCGACACCGTGGTCGTCGTCTCCTGCGCCGGGCTCAAGGACGGCGAGAACACGATACTCGTGAACGGTGAGGAATCGCAGGATCTCGCGCGGACCTTCCTGCTCCGCCTGCCGACGACGATAGACGACAAGAAGGGGTGGCCGGTGATATTCAACTGGCACGGCTACGGCGACACCGCCGCGAATTTCGAATGGCTCCTTTCCGGTTCCGTGAACAACGCCGAGTTGCCGTTCATCCTCGTCACTCCGGAAGACACCAATCTCGCGATAAACCAATACCCGCCCGCCGGGGTCGATTGGGACATCCTGACGCTGAGCAACGGCTCCATCGAGGCGGAACTGTTCGACGCGGTCCTCGCCTGCATCGAGGAACGGTGGGGCGTCGACGAGGATCGCATCCACCTCGCCGGGTTCTCGGCCGGATCGATAACGGCGGACAGCCTCGGCGTCCTGCGCGGCGACCTCATCGCCTCGATATTCACCTACTCGGGCGCCTACTTCAGCGACGCGAAGGCGAAGGCCGACCTCGGCACGATGGCAGCCGGGTTCATTTCGTGGCCCGCGATGGAGACCGACAACAAATATGTCCAGGCCTTCATGTATGGCGCCGAGGGCGACGCTAACTGCACGGGGCCCACGCTCTGCGACAAGTGGGGCTCCTCCGGCTTTTACATCAACTTCAACCACATGGCCCGCTTCAACGCCAATTACCTGACCGGCATGGGGCACACCGTCATACTTTGCGACCACGGCAAGGGCCACACCAACGCGGGACTCAGTTCTACGCAGTTGCTGAGATTCTTCCTCGACCATCCGCGCGGCACCGTCACATCACCTTACGCGACCGATTGGCCCGCCGACTACCCCGACTATTGCTTCCTCATGACCGAGCCCGATCCGACGATAGAGCCGGGCTACGAGACACCCGACGACGATTCGCTGCTGCCCGACGCCTGACCCCGGCATGCGCACCCTCTTCTCGGTCATCGCCGGACTCGCTTTTTTCCTGTACGGCATAGATCTGTTGAGCGCGTTGCTCGGTCGCATGGCGGGCGGACGCCTGCAGGAGCGGCTGGACCGGATCGCCTCGACCGACGGTCAGCGTTACTGGTACGGCGCACTGACGACGGTGCTGTTCCAGTCCTCCAGCGCGACGACGGTGCTACTCGTCAGCATGGCCTCCGCAGGACTCGTCACGGCCACCGAGGCCTTTTCCTTCACGCTCGGCGCCAATCTCGGCGCGGTATCGACCGGCTGGATAGCGGCGGTCCGCATCACCATCATCGGCCTCCCGCTCTTCATCGTCGGCGTCGTCGGCCGCTTCTTTTCGACCCGCGCGGCGCGGCGCGACCTCTTCTCTTTCTGCATCGGACTCGGGCTCATCCTGTTCGGACTCGACCTCATGGGACAGGGCATGGAGGCGATACACGAAAGCGGCGATGTGACCGCCTTCTTCGCAAGGTTCGCGGTGTCCCGGTCAGCCGGCGGACTTATCCTCGCGGCTCTTTCGGGCGTAGTATTCACCGCGCTTGTCCAGTCGAGCACCGCCACCGCCGCCATCGTGATAGCCGGCGCCGCGAGTGGTATTTTCTCCCTGCATCTTTCCTGTGCACTCATGCTCGGCGCAACGCTCGGCACGACCATCACGGCGCTCATCGCGTCGATCAACACAGGAAGCGCCGGCAGACGGACCGCCGCGATGCATTTCGCCCTCAACATCGTGGGTTTCTTCGGCGGGCTGTTGGCATTCTACCCCTTAATGCACCTTATAACGGCCTCCACTGCAACCGCCGGCATCGGCGTGGCCGTGGCCACCTATATGACACTTCACAAGGTGCTGTTGACCGCTGGCATCTTCCCGTTCCGTCGCCGTTTCGCCGAACGGATAGCGCGACTCATACCCGACCGGTTCCCCGGTGTCCATGAACGGCTTTCGGTCCGCCCGCTCCCGTATGACGCCCCCGACGAGGCGGTCATCGCGGAGTTTCGCCGCGACATCGCCCTGTTCATGCGCTACCTCCGCGACCTGTTCGCCTTCTCCATCGTCGTCTCGCTGAAACGGAAGGAATCGCCACTGTTCGCCAAGATAGAGCAGTACGAGCAGATCATCGATCAGGGCCACAAGAAACTGGTGCGGATCATCCACGAGCAGAGCCACCGCAACCGACAGGACCTCTGGCTGTACCTCAAGATGTCCGACGAGGCAGAATCGATGGCCGACCACCTGAAATCAATAGCCAAATACGGCATCCGCCTGCGCGAAAGAAGCGCGGAGCCGCAGGCCCTCGAACGGCTCCTCATCCACACCGCGCATCGCCGCGTATTCACACTGTTCCATCGCGTCTGCCTCTGCGGCCATTTTCACGCCGGGGACCTCGCGGCCTGCGACGAGGCGGAACGCGAGATACGACGCCACAAACGCGAACTGATGCTGACCATCACCGAGGCGCGCGCCCCGCTCGAACCCGACGCGATACTGGAACTCGCCGACATCCTCTCGGAACACAGCAAGATAAACCATTCGGTCAAGCGCGTCCTGCAGGCGAACCTCGATCATCTCGAAGGACGCGGCATATTCAGATACCGGCACGAAAAGGTCAGTTGTCCGCCCGCCGGTTGAGCGCCGACTGTTCCTCCCAACACCCCGACAGCATCCCGCGCGACGACATCCATTTGAAACGGCGCGCAAGTTCGTCCGGCACCTCACCGGGCCGTTCATGCTCCCACGGCGTGCCGGGGAGCGGCATGAAGATATGGCCCCGGATGTGGGCTCCCTGCACAAGGAGCCGCTCCATGAGCGCCACCGTGAGCGCGAGATCGTCGGGCGTCTCTCCCGGCAGTCCGAATATCAGGTCCACGATCGGGTGCAGCCCGGCGGCCTTCGTGTTCTCGACGGCGCGGTATATGTCCGCGACGGTGTGGCCGCGGTGCATATGTTCGAGCATCCGGTCGCTCCCCGACTGACCGCCGACGACGATGATGGGATTGTCGCAATATCGTTTGATGACCGCCATGCTTTCGCGGGTCGCGAACTCGGGCCGTATCTCGGCCGGGAAGGTGCCGAATATCACCTTGCGGCGCGGCCCGACCGCATCGCGGACGGCGGCGAGCAGTTCGTGGAGCGGTTCGGGGGTGCGACCATCCGGGTTATGCCAACCGAGCGCATTGGGCGACAGGAAGCGGTAGTAGGCGAATTCGCGCGCGGCGAGTTCCCGCACCGCCGCCAGTATCGCCTCGCGGCTCCGCCATCGTTCGGCGACCCCGTGAAAAAAAGAGGTCTGACAGTAGCGGCAGACGCTCGCACAGCCCCGCGTTATCTCTATCGGACCGTAGAGTTTCGCCCGGTGCGCCATCATCGGGAATCGTTCGATATCGACCGGCGACGCCTTGTCGCCCACAAGTTCATTGCCTTCTATACGAAAAAGACCGCGCACCCCGTCGAGAGATACCCCTTCCCTCACCCGCTCCGCTATCCCCCGGATCATCTCTTCTCCCTCTCCGACCGCCGCGTGATCGAACCCCCGCTCGATGACCTCGCGGGGCCGCGCCGAGGCGTGCGGGCCGCCGATGATGAAGCGGGCGTTCGGGAACCGGTCGCGGAGATGCCGCATCTCGGCGACGCTCCGATCGAGGTCGGCGGTCATGGCGGAAAACAAGAATACCGCCGCCGTATCGGCGGGGAGGTCGTCGAGTTCGTGCAGTTCGCGTACCGTCCGTATCATCGACGGCGGCACGCCCGCCGCTTCGAGCGACGCGATGAGCGACCGCATGGCGGTACGGTTGTGCCCCGTGAGGCGAAAGACGAGCGGCGTATCAGTCATTCTCGGTAATGAGGTTGTACCGGCGGGCGAACCAGTAGCCCACGAGGAAATCAAGCCCGGTGTCACCGCCCGTTCCGGCGCTCCCGCGCAGACCTTTATAGATATTGTCCTTCCAGTAGTAACTGCTTGCCCCCTTCTCATACAGCGGATAAGCGCGCAGACTCTGCGTCCGGTCGGCGGTCGGCGAGGTCCAGTCGTTCTTCCAGAAGAGTTCCGGTATCGGCGACATGCAGAAATCGGGACTCCACAGC
Organism: bacterium; assembly: GCA_022711315.1. Classification (GTDB taxonomy): domain Bacteria; phylum UBP6; class UBA1177; order UBA1177; family JAKLFG01; genus JAKLFG01. The sequence goes on from JAKLFG010000015.1 coordinate 10,236, forward strand.
CGGTCCACCGCGTAGAGCCCGCGCTCCATCGGCACCTCCTGCAGGCACTCGATCCCCGAATCTATATCGCTCACCATCTGCGGCGTGCCGCGCGCCCCAACGATGAGTTGGAACAGCCCCTGCCGCGCCGGTCGCATCGCGTCGCCCTTTTCGTACAGCGCCGCCTGCATGTCACCCACGCGGGTGCCGTCGCCGACAGCCTCATAGACCTCGCGCAGGATGAAGAACTCCCAGACGCCGAGGTGGTTCCCCGACCAGTCGCTGATGCCGTATTCGTTGGTCGGCAGGCCGCCTTTATTGATGTACTCCTCCACATAGCTCCAGATGGTCGCGCTCTCGTTCTTGTAGATCGTTTCGGAGAGTGTCCCTTTGTACATCGCGTAGAGGAGGAGCGCGGTCGCGAGTTGATTCATCCGCAGGTCCTTCGCTATCTCGCAGTTGTCGTGGAGACGCTTGAGATTGTTCTTCATCCGGGTTATGAGCCCCGCGGCGCGCGGGTCAGCGCTGTCTTTGAGGACATACCACGCCCAGTAGTGGCCGATGATGAAGCCCTTGAACATGTCGTTGTTGCCCCCCTCCTTCCAGTCGATCCCGGCGAAAGGGCCGGTCCCTTCGTGGAATTCGGGATCGCCGTCATCGACATGCAGCCGGAGGGTCCGCGCGAAGGTGGTCACATCGGGGACGATCTCGACGCACTGAAGCGTCCCGTCGAGCGACTTGATCATCCGGTCGAGCGATCCCTGCGTCTGGTCGATGAGGTATTTCCACGCCATCGTCGCGACATAGACACCGGTCCAGAGCATACTGTCGCCGTCCTGATCGTAGCGCTGGGCTGCTTCGTTCCAGTGCGACATCATGCCGAGTTCGTTTATCATCTTCTCCTGCACGAAGTCGGAGAAAAAGTCGGCTTTCTCAGCCAGCGTGTAGGCGAACGCGCTGCGGCGCATCTCGGCCTCGGCGAGCGTCCAGTCGTTGACCGGTCGCTGGATGACCCGCACCGTATCGGGGTTCTCGCGCAGAAAGGCGCGGTCGGTCGGATCGGTCACCATGTAGTGGACCATCTTCTTGAACTCGTCGCGATCGGTGTAGGGCTGGACCGCCGGGAGTTCGTGGAACGACGCATAGGTCTCATTTATCGTCACCTTTTCGGCGGTCGACGGTTCGGGGTTCGCGGGGGTCTCGACCCGTTCATTGCGCCAGAGCGGCTCTTCCTTCGGAGCTGCATCCCAGAGCCATTCCTCGTCGAACCCGTCGCCGGTATCGGGCGGCACCGGATCACCCGACACCAGATATCGACCGCACCCGGCCACCGGCAGGAGCATGACCGATATCGTCTTGTACCGCTTGCCGGGGACCGGTCTCGTGACGCTATCGACCGTGGCGACGAAGCCGCCATTATCAAGCCGCACCTCGGCGCCGATGCTCCGGTAATCGGCGAACAGTTCCCCCTCCACCGCCTGCGCCGCCCGGTACCCATGCCACCCGGCATCATCATACACGATGGCGCGTATGAACCGCAGGGAGCCACCATCGTCCCGTATCTCGCCGGTGCCGGTATAGGTCCCCCGCTCGTCACCGCCCGTTATCGTATAGAGACCGTAAAAGGTCGCGAGGCAGGGAGCATCGACATCGGGGATGAGGTCATCGTTGTCGGCCATCAACTCATCCGACAGGACCTCCCCGTCAGACGGCTCGAACAGGTCTGACAGGTCCGGCTGTTCCTCCGGAAGATATTCGTCCATTAGGTCGCTTTCGTCACTCAGGTCGTTTTCGCTATCGTCATCATCGGGAACACCGGTCCCCTCCGACGAACAGGCGACTGAAAAGAGCATCAACCCGGCTAGCGCGACCAAAAAAGTAAAAAATGATGACCGCATGGGGCCTCCCGCGTGAACGGATCCAGTGTACCGCGTTACCAATAAAAAGCAACCAGCATGAACTTTCATGTTGATTTTTGTTTTTTTTGTTCTTATACTTGCCTTCAGGTTCCGCCAAAGGAGGAAAACATGAGATCTCACGCACGGTTGTTTTCGTTTGCAGGGCTGTTGCTGCTCGTCGTGTTCTCCTGCACGCCGACCGACGACAAGGATCCCGGCACCGGCACCTACTGCGAACAGGATGCCGATTGCGGCGACACCGCCCTCTACTTCTGCGACAAGATCAACAACGAATGTCGCGTCAAGGCGGGTGTCGATATCGATCAGGGCGGCACCGGCGGCAACGATGACCAGCCATCGGACGACCAAACAGGCACCGAGTCCGACCCGGTCGACGACGATACCGGCGGCACCATACCCGACATGGACTATGCCGGTCTCGACTGCGCACCCGGCACCACCGAAAAATGCGCCTATACCGGTCCGGCGGGCACCGAGGATGTCGGCCCCTGCAAGGCGGCGGTGCGTCTCTGCAAGGACAACGGCACCTGGGGATCCTGCAACGGCGAGATCCGACCGCTCTACGAGATATGCGCCAACGGCGTCGATGAGGACTGCGACGGCACCGTCGACAACGGGACCGACCTCGATGAGGACGGATTCACCTACTGCGACACCCCGCCCGACTGCTGTGAAACGACCGACAAATGCCCCGACCCCAAGTCGGTCCACCCCGGCGCCAACGAGGTCCCCAACGGCATAGACGACAACTGCGACGGCACCGCTGATGAAGGGGTCTACGATTGCGATACGGGACTCGACCTCAACACCAAGAATCCGATCGATTACGCGAAGTCCATCGGTCTGTGCAACGGCGTGACCGAGGCCTATGTCCGCCTTCCGAGCGATCAGGACGGATGCAATATCCAAAGCAACTCTCTGCTGTCGGCACTCGGTAATGTGATAAAACCGAAACACGGTTCGTCGTTCCTCGCCCTCTCGTCGGGACAGGCGGCCAATCCACCATCCAACACCAGTTTCAATCAGGGCACCTCCTCGGCCGCACCGGGCGACTGGTATCAGGCGAACGGGAACAAATACCCCAGTTCCCCCTCCTGCCCGAACAATACCGGCACCTCGGGTAACGCCAACGACGGTGTCATGGTGAAGTTCGTGGTGCAGGTCCCGCCGACCGCCAATTCCTTCTCGTTCAATATCTACTTCCTCTCTATTGAGTACCCCAGTTATATCTGCTCAGCATACAACGACTTCTTCGTAGCGTTGCTCGACAGTTCCTACACCAGCGCCGACCCGAACCTGCAGAATCCCTTCGACAAGAACCTCGCGATAGACGACATGAAGAACCCGGTCGGCGTCAACATCGCACCGAACGGCCTGTTCAAGCAGTGCAACAATGTCAGCGGTTCCGGCTGGGCGGTCACCTCGTGCGTCGGCACCGAGGAACTGGTCGGGACCGGGTTCGAGAGCCACGGCGCGACGAGTTGGCTCACGGTGCGCGGCAATGTCGTGCCCAACGAATTCATCACGCTCCGACTTGCGATATGGGACCTCGGCGACCATATCCTCGATTCGATGGTGCTCATCGACAACTTCCAGTGGCAGAGCCAGAATTTCAAACCCGGCACGAGCGATTCCTGATAACCTTACACAGAGCGAGGACATCATGACCTTCCCCGCGCTGACCCGTTTCATCGGCTCCCGTCCCGCCATCGAGGGGTGCGACATCGTGCTGGCCGGCATCCCCTACGACGCGACATCGAGTTTCCGCGCCGGCTCTCGGTTCGCGCCGCGAGAGATACGGGCCTATTCCGACGAGGCGCTCGAGGATTTCTCGTTCCACTGCGACCGGTCGCTCGCCGACATCGCGTTCCATGACGCCGGGGACCTGCCGCTCATGGTGGGCAACCCCTCGCTCATGGTGAGCGAGGTGCGAAGAAGCGTGCTCGAACTCACCGTCGGCAGTCCGGAGGTCGCCACGGGCGAGCCGCGGAAGACCGCCTATGAACTGACCCTCACCAACCGGCGGCTGCTGGCCATCGGCGGCGAACACCTTGTCTCCTACCCCATCTTCCTCGCGTTGCGTGAGATATATCCCGACTTCACCATGTTGCAACTCGATGCGCACGCCGACCTGCGGGAACGGTATGCCGGCGACGCGCTCAGTCACTCGTCGGTCATGCGCCTCTGCCTGCAGGAAGGCCTGAAAAAACTGGTACAGTACGGTGTCCGGAGCGGCACCCGCGAGGAATATCTGATGCGCCAGCAGGACAAGCGGATCGTCCCGGCGACCGGCATCGCCGACATCGAGAGCGCCCTGAAGGATGGCGGGTCGGTCTATCTTTCGGTCGATCTCGACTTCTTCGACCCTGCCTTCATGCCCGGCACCGGCACCCCCGAGGCGGGGGGCAACACCTTCAAGGATTACCTCGATGTTCTCTCTCTTCTGCGGCGTAAAAAGATCAACCTTATCGGTGCCGACATCGTCGAACTGGCCCCCGACATAGACCACAGCAAGGCATCGACCGCCTTTGCCGCGAAAGTGGTGCGGGAGACCTTACTCGCTCTGGGGTAGATCCTCCTCCCCTCCGGCCGATCCTATCATGGTCTGGAACCCGACCAGTCGGTACCGCGTCCGTTCTTCCGCGTCCCGCAGCAACTGCGCGGGATCGCGATCCCACAGATCGAAACGGGTCGGGTAGATACGGACCGCCGTCCCCTCGCTGAGCGCGAAAGATGAACCGTCGGCCGAGAAAAGAGCGGCATAACTCTGGTGCATGAGGGAAAGGCGCAACAGTTCGTCGCCGGTATCGCTTCGCCAGATGAGCGCGTATTTCCCCACCGAAAGAAGATAGCGACCGGTCGGATCGTAGGCGACCGTTCGCGCCGTCGCTCCGCGGGTATCGAGCGCCAAGGTCCGTGTCCCGTCACTCAGACGGTGCACCAACACCGTATCGTCCTCGCCGACCGACGCCAGATGTCGAAGGTCGGGGGAAAAGGCTATCGCAAGAATGTTGCCGTGATGACCGGCCAGCAGAGCGGCGTGCGTTCCATCGGCGATCTTTCTGACGATGATGACCTTATCCCGCCCGGCCGAAGCGACCATGGCGCCGTCGGGCGAGAAGGCGACGCTCTGGACCGCGCCGGCGTGTTCGGAAAAGAGGTGAAGCGTCCGTCGCCGCGCGATATCCCATATCCGCACCGTGCGGTCCCACCCGCCAGACACGATGGTGCGCCCGTCGGGCGAAAAGGCGACGGACGAAACGCCCTCGTCATGTCCTTCGAGGAGCGCCGCGAGGCTCCCGTCGGGCGCAAGAAGCCGTATACGGCGGTCCTGACCGGCGATGGCCAACAGCGCGCCATCAGGCGAAAAGGCGACGGCATTGCACACCTCGGCGCAGGGAATGACCCGGCGTTCGGTCTCGGTGGCGATATCCCATATCCGCACCGTGCGGTCCCAACTGGACGAGGCGAGCCATGTACCGTCGGAGGACAGCGCGATGGCGGGAATGTAGGTCCGGTGGCCGCTGAAGGAGCGTGAAGAGCGGGTAAAGGATGAGCGCCACAGGCGTATCGTTCCGTCGGCCCCCGCCGACACGAGATGGTCGCCGGCGGGCGTGAAGGCGACCGCGTGGGCGGAAAGATCGTGCCCCCGAAGTTGATCGACCCGGCCGGTCGTCATGTCGCGTAGCAGGATGGTGCCATCGCGCGAGGCGATCACGGAACGGGAACCGTCCCGATCGATGCTCAGGGCGAAAAAGGCATCCCAGTAGACGAAAGAATCAAGCACCCGACCGGTCGCGGGATCGATCACCAAGGCCTTCTTGTCATAGCCGGCCGTGTACAGCCGTTTTCCGTCGGACCGGTAGCGCAGGGCAACGATCACCTCGGTATGCAGGCGGAAGGAGGCAACGGCGCGGTCTTGCACCATATATAGTTCCCCCGACGCGGTCCCCACCGCGATCGACGCGCCGTCGGGCGACACGGCGATCGACCGTATCTTCGCATCAGGCAGGGGAAGCACCGATATCTCGCGGCGGGCGGAGACATCCCAGCGGCGCACCGTACCGTCGTTGCCACCCGACACGATGACGCGACCATCGGGCGAAAAGGCGATGGCGTACACTTCCTCGGTGTGACCGTCGAGCGTAGCGAGTTCGGTGCGGGTCGCGACATCCCAGAGGCGCACCGACCGGTCCCAACTGGCGGAGGCGAGCACATTCCCGTCCGGCGAGAACACGACACGCGTCACCTCGTCACGATGGCCGGGAAGCCGGTCGATCTCGTTCCTTTCTTCTATGCCCCAGAGGGTGATGACGCCATCCTTACCGGCAAGAGCAACCGTATTGCCATCCGGCGACATACCCATATCGCGCACCTCGCTCCCCCGATACGGGGTCACCGCGACGAGCGCGTCGTTCTGGTTCATCCGGGCAAGGAACAGACTCGACCGGGCCGACAGCGTGTTACGCGCGATATCGCCGGACGAGCGCGCGGCGATGTCCGGGAACCGGTACGGACTCCGCGGATTCCACGGGTTGTGCCCGAGCGCCGCGGCGGCGAATATCTCGGCCTTGTCGTACCGCCGTTCCTGCAGCATGCGGTCGGCGCTCTCCTGATACCCGAGCGCGAGATTAAGATGGGCGATCCTCTCGTTCTCGACGGCGTTCCGCCACGCCGAGAAGACGGCGGATACACCGAGCACGATGAGGACGAGCAGAACGCCGATGAGCAACGAGAGTGCCCGGTTCTTGCGGACGAACCGCACGAGAAGTTCCCACGAACTGTATTCGTACACCTCGATGCGACCGCCCGCCATGTAATTCTCTATCTCGCGCGCCATCTCACGCGCCGAACCGTAGCGTTCCTCTTTTTTCTTTGACAGCGCCTTTTCCACAACGGCGCAGAGATCGGGCGGCGCCTCCCGCTCGAGCGAGGCGATGGGTATCGGCCTCTCGCTCAGCACCTTTGCGATGATCTCGGTCGCCGTCCTGCCGTCGAAGGGCGGCGCGCCCGCAAGTATCTCGTACAGCACCGCACCGAGCGCATAGATGTCGCTCCGCTCGTCCACCTCGGCGACCAGCCCGCGTGCCTGTTCCGGCGGCATATAGGTCGGGGTCCCGAACGCCCGGCCGGTCAGCGTCCGGCGCACCGGCGTTTCCCGGAGCGCCGATATGCCCTGCGCCATCTCGTCGGCGCGGTCATCAGAAAGCCCGCGCACCTTGGCAAGACCCCAATCAAGCACCACCGTTTCGCCGAACTGCCCGATCATGATGTTGTCCGGCTTGATGTCGCGATGCACCACGCCACGACTGTGCGCGTAGGCGACGGCGTTGCAGATGTCCCGGAAATGAGGCAGGAGCCTCAGGCGGTCGCGTAGAGTCTTCGCCGACCGGATGGCATCGGAAAGCGTTTCTCCGCGTACCAGTCGCATGGTGTAGTAGGGATCGCCGTCCGGTCTCCGGCCTATCTCGTAGACCGGCACGATACCGGGGTGCTCCAACTGGCCGGTCACCCGCGCCTCGCGCAGGAAGCGGAGCGCAGCCGACCGCGATCTCCCCTCTTCCGGCTCGATGACGCCCGGTGGCGTCTCGGTTGAACGGATCAGTTCCTTGAGAGCGATCTCGCGCCCCATCTGTTCATCGAAGGCGATGAGCACTCGACCGATGCCGCCGCGACCCTTCTCGCCGTGTACGGTGTAGCGGGGCGCCCCCGCGACATCCGGCGAGGAGGATACACCTTCGCCCGCGTCGAGGGGAGGCGCCGAAACGGTCCTGTCGGGATGATCGGTGTTATTCAGCCTGCGACCCCGGCACGATGATCTTTATCTCGCGGGACGAAAGGATAGCCCCTTCGCCGAGCACCCGGATCCGCGCGTTGTAGACCACCGGATCCTGCAGGGTGTTCTTGCAGAAATCGTTGTGGAAATGGATGTCGAAATAGACGAGCGTCGAGGGCTTGACCTTGTAGAAGGTGGTATCGTCCTTATTCTCATAGTTCCCGTCCGGATCGGACTTGTTCGGTTTCGCCGACGAAACGAAGGCGGCCGCCGATATACCGCTGCACTCTTCATCCGACTCGGCGCTGGTCGTGATATCCTTCTCGATGTAGGTGGTCAATTGCTTGACCGCTTCGGCGATCTGATCCGAGAGGCCGGAGCCATCGAAGTTCTCCGTATGGTACAGGAATGGGTCGCCGTTCCCGTCGAGCGACCCGGTGCCTTCGGCGATGATCGTGAAGTCCTCCTTGGCGGGGTCGCTCGGGGAAGAGGTGCCGATGCAGTTGTATTGGTCGTCGTATTGCGAGCAGGAGAAGGCCGAATCGATGCCGATGAACTTCGCGTTGATGCCGTTCATCGCGTTGATGGCGTCCTCGGTCGAAGCGCCGTGGAAGTTGGGATCCCAGCACCCGTCGGCGCTGGAGGTTAGCGTGCAACTCGGTGTTCCCTTGATGCCGAACTGCGGGAACGCCTCGTCGGTTATCATGATGAATATCTTCAGCGCAAGTTCACGGAAACAGACCCCGCCGACCGTGCCCAGTTCCCCGGTGCAGTCGGCCGGCTCTATCTTCAGGTTCGTGGCGAAGCCGCCAACGGGCGTCAAAAAGAAATTCGCGTTGAGTCCCAGACCGGTCGCCGTCTGGTACAGGACCTCCTGATGCGGTTCGGTGCCGCCGTAGGTCTCGGGCAGACCGTCGACCGCGCCTTTCACCGAATCGGCATTCTTGCTGATCATGTGATCGACCACGAACATACGGTTGTTTTCCATGTCCATGAAGTGGACGAAGCCGGTCGCGACATCGAGCCCCGGCACCTTCGCCGGGATACCGTCGATGATCTTGTCCTTTATCTCGCCCTGCAGATTCGCCTTCTCCTGTTCCATCGACCCCGACAGGTCGAGTTGTATCGCGACATCGACCGTCGAGAAATCGGTCGAGAATTCGAGCGTGCGGGTCACATCCTCCGGCGCGTTGTAGGGAAGCACGACAAAGAAGAGCCCCGGAGGGATGGTGTCGTTGGGATCCTTCGGGTCGGAGCCGTACACGATCTCGGCGAGATCATCCGAATCGTCGCCATCGGTGTCTTTGTCGTACGGATTCGTCCCGATCGTCACCTCCTCCTTGTCGGACAGGCCGTCGTTGTCGCTGTCCTTGTCGAGGAAGTCGGGGGCGGTATCCTGATCGCTGTTCTTGCAGGGCTGTTCGGGGCACTCGGTGCTGTCGAGTACGCCGTCACCGTCCGAATCGGTGTCGAGCCAGTTGGGCATACCGTCCATGTCGTTATCGCCGCATCCCTCAACGCCGTTGGGTATCCCGTCGCTGTCATCGTCGGCATTCGGATCGTCCCACTCGCATGCCCCGTTGGCGTCCTCGTCCGGCGTCTCTCCTTCACTCTGCGGATCATCGGGATCCTCGCCCTCCTTGGCGGGATCGTCGGTCGCCGGATCGTCGGAGGTCTCTCCGTTGTCGGTCGGTTCGTTGTCCACCGTCGGTTTTTCCTTGCAGACCGCCCCGCCCTCTTCCTCGGCGCACAGTTTGTCTTCGGTCGCGCAGTCCTTCGTCTCGGTCCACTTGCTGTCGGTGCAGACAACTATCTTGCTTCCCGAGCAGGCGGAGCCGGTGCCGGTACAGGGGTCACCGATCTCTTCGTCGGCGACACAGGCGCCATTCTTGCACGCCTTGCCCGATGCGCCGCATTCCTCGGCGATGACCAGCGCGCCGTTGTCGCAACGAAGCAACTGGTCCTGCACCACATCCGAACACACCGTCCCGGTGCCGGTGCAGGCCTCGCCCGCTTGGGCTATCGGTTCGCTCTCTTCACCGCTACAGCCCAGCAACAAGAAGAGAGCAGCCACCGTCGTCAACCACACATTACGCACTACCATTGTATCCTCCGTCAGGTTCTTCCATTGTTCCACTGGGAGCGATTATAGAAAGGGTTTTTCAGGAAATCAAGAGGAAAAATGATGGGGGGTGTCTAATTTGCTTTTTTGCCTCCGTTGGCGTACAAGAGCGACATGAAACGACCCGACATCTCGTGGCTCACCGGCAATCTCGATCTTCCCGGAGCGGGCAAGTGGCTTTTTCTCGGCGTGCTTGTCGGCCTTGTGAGCGGGATCAGCGCGGTGGCGTTCCAGTTCGGCCTGCAGGTCATCCGCGAGATCTGCCTGACCTCCCTCATGGGACTCGACCTCGGTACGCCGGGCGGCGAGCCGCCGGAACTCGGACTCGCGGTCGGCCCGTTCACTCCCTACCTCATCATTTTGATACCGGCCATCGGCGGCCTCCTGTCGGGACTGCTCGTGTATCGGTTCGCACCCCAAGCAGAGGGTGCCGGCGCCGACGCGGCTATACACGCCTACCATCGCGGACACGGTCGCATCCTGCCGAAGGTCTCCTTCATCAAACTGGCGGCTTCCGCCGTGACCATCGGCACCGGCGGGTCAGGCGGACGCGAAGGCCCCATCGCTCAGATCGGCGCCGGTTTCGGCAGTTTTCTCGCGACCCGGCTCGGCCTCAGCGCCCGAGACCGACGGCTCCTGCTGGCCGCAGGCATCGCCGGCGGGGTCGGAGCGATATTCCGCGCCCCGCTTGCCGGAGCCATATTCGCGGCCGAGGTGCTGTACTCCAGCGCCGAGGTCGAAGCAGATGTCCTCCTTCCGGCCATGGTCTCCTCCATTGTCGCCTACGCGGTCTACGCAAGCCGTTTCGGCTGGGGACACATGTTCACCGGCGCAGGCCTGTACGGCTTTTCCAATCCCTGGGAACTCGTTCCCTATCTGGCGCTCGCGTTCGTGGTCTCGGGCGCCGCGCTCCTTTACATACGGGCTTTTCACGGGGTAAAAGGGCTTTTTGCGCGCAGTTCGCTACCGCTCCCGTTCCGCCCGATGCTGGGCGGCGCCATCACCGGCCTGTTCGCCCTCTGCCTCATGACACTCTTCGGTCAGACCCGCTATCTGGGCGATGTGCTTTCAAGCGGCTACGGCATCATACAGCGGGTGATAGATACCGACGGACTCGGCGTCCCGACACTGTTCCTCGTCTCGGTGGCGCTCGGCAAGATAGCGACCACCGCATTTTCCATCGGCTCGGGTGGTAGCGGCGGGGTATTCGGTCCCTCGATGGTCATCGGCGCAACGCTGGGCGCGGCGGTCGGCAGTTTGTTCCACGCTCTCATGCCCGAAGTGGTCGCGCACCCCATGACCTTTGCGATGGTCGGCATGGCGGGCTTTTTCACGGCGACGGCGAAAACGCCGATATCGACGATCATCATGGTGAGCGAACTGACCGGGAATTACGAACTGCTCATCCCCAGCATGTGGGTCTGCGTCTTCGCCTTCCTCCTGACACAGGGACGCACCATCTATCGCAACCAGATACCTTCACGCACATCATCGGCAAACTTGACAAGCGGCACCCCTCTTCCCTAAAATGCTCCGTGACATCGACCATCTACGGAGGGGATCATGAGAACGGTCGTTACACTGCTCGCGTTCCTTGCAACCTGCGCACTCGCCGCCGCCGACCGACCGGTCTTCTACTTCTTTCACTCGGAGAACTGCCCCCACTGCCACGAGGCGAAACCCTTCATGGCCGAACTGAAGAACAAATACCCCGGCATCGAGTTCCGGGAATTGGAAGTGTCGCGCGACCTCGTGAACCGCGAGATACTGCTGAAAAAGGCCCAGCAACTCGGCATATCGCGCATCGGCGTCCCGCTCTTCATCATCGGCGAAACCTATATTTCCGGTTTCAAGAAAGGCGATTTCGAGAAAAAGATAACCGATCTCCTCGACGCCTATCTGGCCGGTTCATCGACCACGACCGCCGCTCCCGCCGCCGTGCCGGGCGGGCTTGCGATCCTGCAAAAGGAAGCGGCCGACATAGACGAAACGGTCGGTCGGTGTTTCGGGCAGGGCCCCGCCGCCATTCCCGACTGTCTCAAAAAGGCGAAAAAACGGCTGGATGATCTTTCGATCGTCATCACCGGCCAGGTGACGGCGATACTCGAAAAGGCCATGAGCGGCGGCGCGATAGGCCCCCAGAAGGCGGCCTACCTCGACCAACAGGCGCTCTGGAAGAAACAGGTGGAGGCCGAATCGGCGCTCGACGAGGCCTTCTGCCGCGCCCTCAAAGCCACCAACTGCGACGGACTCGCGCTCTACCTGACCGTTCAACACCTGCAGGCCCGCGTCCAGAAACTGCTCGGCGACCTGCAAGCCGCTCAGGGGTTCTCCTTCGGACACTGACCACCGCGCGCGGCCAGGAACGCCTTCTCTATATCGGCGCTTCTCGATATCACCTTCCGGTACCACGCCAGGCGCAATTCTTCACGATGCTCCCCGCTGAGTCGCCACGGAACCCCGGAAGCGCGCAACCGTCGCATGAGATGCGAAAAGACGACCGCGACCGATACCGATATGTTGAGGCTTTCGGTGAATCCGTACATCGGTATCCTGAGCGACAGGTCCGCCTCCGCGAGCGCCCCCGTCGACAGCCCCATCTCCTCGGTCCCGAACAGTATCGCCGCAGGGCGATCGAGCGGCAGGTCCTCCGGCGTATAGCCGTCGGCGCGCGGCGAGGTGGCGACCACCCGATACCCGAGTTCTCGCAGGCGTGAAATGCAGGCGGCGGTGTTGTCGCGCCCCGGTTCGCGATACCGGTGGAGCGTAAGCCATTTGACCGAACCCATCACCACATCGGGATTCACCTCGTAGCGGTTCCTCCCCTCGATGATGTGGATGTTCTGCACCCCGAGACACTCGCAGGTCCGCAGGCAGGCCGAGGCATTATGCGGCTGGTAGATATCCTCAAGCACGAGCGCCAGATGATCGGTCCGTTCGGCAAGCACCTGATCCATCATATTCTTTTTGTGGTCGGTCACGAACGAACCGAGGTGCTCGATCAGCGCCCGGCGCGTCACGGCATCAAGGCCGCCCCCATGTTCTTTCTGTTCCATCCCTTTCGTTCTCCGGATCAGGTATTTCATGTTATCGCGTCCCCCTCCGTTTGGCAAGAAAGTGCCATACCCCTTTTCCCGGGTTGCTTTTTTCGCCCGACGGCATACGATGACACAAGGAGAACAGGCGAAGGAGCGATCATGCGACGCAGTTTCGGTTCGGACAATCACGCCGGGGTCCACCCCGCCGTATTCGACGCCCTCCGGCGCGTGAACGACGGCGATGTCCCCGCCTACGGGCACGATGCATATACGGTCGGCGTCGCCCGGAAGGTCGCGGCGCTCTTCGGCAAAAAGGCCGAGGCCTTCTTCGTCTTCAACGGCACCGCCGCGAATGTCATCTCGATACGGGCCGTCTGCCGTCCCCATCAGGGGATCATCTGCGCCGAGACGGCGCACATCAACACCGACGAGTGCGGCGCACCGGAATGGAACGCCGGGGTGAAGCTACTCCCCGTCCCTACCCCAGACGGGAAATTGACCCCGGCGCTCGTCGAACGGCGTCTCGGCGGTCGCGGCGACGAACACCGTACCCAGCCGCGACTCGTATCGATATCGCAGGCGACCGAGGTGGGCACGGTCTATACCCCTAACGAACTGAAGGAACTCTCGGCGTCCTGTCACGCCCACGGTCTTTTGCTCCACATGGACGGCGCGCGGCTCTCCAACGCGGCGTCGACGCTCGGCGTATCGATCGGCGAGGCGGCAGCGGGCACCGACCTCGTCTCGTTCGGCGGTACCAAGAACGGTCTCATGGCGGGCGAGGCGGTCATCGTTAACGATCCGGCGCTCGCGACCGAACTGCTCTTCCTCCGCAAGCAATCGATGCAACTTTCTTCAAAAATGCGTTACCTCGCGGCGCAGTTCGACGCCTTCCTGACCGATGATCTCTGGCTCGCGAACGCCCGTCACGCCAATGCGATGGCGCAACTGCTTTCAAAGGGCATCGTGCGCTTTCCGGGCTTCGAACTCGCGTGGCCGACGCAGGCGAACGGCGTGTTCGTCAGAATGCCCGCCGACCTCGTCGAGCCCCTGCAGAAAGAGTATTTTTTCTATCTCTGGGACGAAACGGTCCCGATAGCGCGGCTCATGTGCCACTTCAACACGGCCGAGGAGGATGTGCGGGGATTCCTTGCGGTCGTGGACCGGCTTAGCGGCGCCAGAACAGTCCGCTGAAGATAACGAATACGGTATATATCTCGAGACGCCCCGCCAGCATCGCGAACGACAGCCACCACACGACATGATCGGGGAAGTGTGAATAATTGGCCATGGGGCCCACGAGCGAGAGACCGGGACCGATGTTGCCGACGGTCGCGAGCGCCGTGGTAAGAGAGGTGGAGAGGTCGTAGTTCGCCGTCGCGACCACGAGCGTCGTGATGAGGACGAAAAACACATAGAGGAAAAAGAATCCGACGATGCCGTACATGAGATCCTTGCGTACCGGTCGACCGTCGAGCGTCAGGGTGAACACGCCACGCGGGTGGAGCAGGTAGCGCATCTCGTTGAGCGAGAGTTTGAGGAGCGCCACGAGGCGGATGACCTTGATACCGCCGCCGGTCGATCCGGCACAGCCGCCGACGAACATGAGGAAGAAGATGACCATCTGTGAAAAATGGGGCCAGAGCGAGAAGTCGGCGGTCGCGTACCCGGTCGTCGTCATGATGGAGGCGACCTGAAAGGCGGCGTGACGGATATCGTCGCCGAGCGAACCATAGAGCCCTCGCGCCGACAGTTCTATCACGATGAACAGGGTGGTCAGAAAAAAGATCAACAGGTAGGCCCGCCATTCACTGTTGCGCCATATATCCCCCAGACGCCCTCGATATAACAGGAAGAATATCGAGAAACTGGTACCGCCGATAAGCATGAAGATCGTCACCACCCACTGAAGGTAGGCGCCGGGGTAGGCGCCGAGCGAGGCGTTGCGCACCGAGAAACCGCCGGTCGAAAGGGTGGTAAAGGTGTGGGTCAGCGCATCGTAGGGACTCATGCCGCCGGCCCAGAGCAGTATCGTTTCCAAGGCCGTGAAGCCGAGATATAGGAGCCACAGGAGTTTCGCCGTGTCCTTGATGCGGGGGGCGACCTTATCGACCGAAGGACCGGGCGCCTCGGCCTCGAGGAGTTGTACGCCGCCGATGCCGAGGAGCGGGATGACGGCGACCACCAGTACGACGATACCCATGCCCCCCAGCCACTGGGTAAGAGCCCGCCAGAAGAGCAGGGATCGCGGGAGCGACTCGATGTCGGTCAGGATCGAGGCGCCGGTCGTCGTGAACCCGGACATGGTCTCGAAGTAGGCGTCGGCCAGCGACGGTATCGCCCCCGAGAACAGGAAGGGTAACGCGCCGAACAGCGACACGAACACCCACGAAAGCGTCACGGTCACGAACCCGTCACGCGGCGAAAGCCCGCGGGGGCGCTTGTCGTACCGGGCCAAGCGGCGCATCGCGACATAGGTCGCGCCGCACAGGAACAGGCCCCCCGACATGACCCAGGCGAAGACATGACACGCGAGGGTCTCGCCGTAGAAGATCGCGACGAAAAGGGGCAGTATCATGAAGGAAACGGCGATCCCGACGATCGCCGCCAGCACGCTGACGACGGTCGGGATGTTCATGCCGCTCCGCCGAAAAGCGTTTCCATCCGCGATATCGAAGAACGCTTCGCGATGACGATGACGGTGTCGCCCGCCTTCAGCGTAAAGGCGCCGTGCGGCATGATGTCCGTGCCGTCGCGTACGACGGCGACCACCAGGGTGTCGGCGGGCAGACCGGCGTGCATGATCGCCTTGCCGCTCACCGGCGACTCGGGTCCGATGACATATTCGATGACCTCGGCGGTGCCGTCGAAGATACTGTACATGGTCTTCACGGTCCCCTTGCGGAGGTATTTGAGTATCGCGTCGACCGATCCCGCCTTGGGACTGATGGTCGAATCTATCTCGAGTTGGGAGGCGACCCGCAGGTAGTTAGCGTTGTCCACGAGCGCCATCGTCCGCTTGACGCCGAGTGATCGCGCATAGACCGCCGAGAGGATGTTGAGTTCCTGATCTCCGGTCGCGGCCACCACAAGGTCGTAACGGTCGAGCCGTTCATCCTGCAGGAGTGACTCGTCGCTGATGTCGCCGCACAGGACGAGCGTGTCCGGATAGGTGGTCGATATCGCCTTGCACTTCTCGGCGTTGCTCTCCACGATCGTCAAATGGAACGGGTGGGGCGCAAGGAATTTCACCACATAGGCACCCACCTTGCCGGCACCGACGAGCAGTATCCTCTCGATCCGCCGCTGCTTACGGCCGGCATGCGTGAAGAGCCGTTGCAGGGTGGCCTCGGTGCCGGCGAGATAGAGGCGATCCCCCTCGCGTATGACGGTGTTGCCCGAAGGGATGATGGTCTCCTCGTTGCGTACGATGCCGGCCACGAGGAACGGTTCCGGCACCTCTTTGCGCAATTGCGCCAGTTTGCGGTTGCGGAAAGGCGACCGGCGTTCGACCGGCGTGTTCCAGAGTTGGATGTCGGTCCCTTCGAACCGCAGGACATCGCTCACCGCGCCGTGCAGGATGGTATCGAGTATCTGGCGTGCCGCCTCGACCTCGGGGGTGACCACATAGTTGACCCCGAGGAACGGCTCACCGTGATAGGTCGCCTTCGCGTAGTGAAGGTTACGGACCCGGGCGATGGTCCGCGAAGCGGGGAAGAGGCCGCGCGCCATGCCACAGGTCACGAGATTCACCTCGTCCGAATCGGTCACGGCGATGAAATGGGAGATATCGTCACCCCCCGCCTTACGCAGGGCATCCGGGTTGGTCGCCTCGTCGGTGATGACCATGCAGTCGAGATGAGAGGATGCGTGCTTCGCGCGGACGAGATTGCGCTCGACGAGCACCACATCCCGTTTCTCTTCGATAAGTTGCCGCGCCGTCTCGAAGCCGACGGTGCCGGCGCCCGCTATGACCACTTTCATGACGCCTACTGTATCCCGTGCCGTTCTCAAGTCAAGTTCATCGAAAGTCTCCGGCGGCACCCCTTGTTTGTTAGAGTGGCATTAGAAAACTAGCACGCGCCGGCGGCTTTCTTTAGGATTGCAATAGTCGCAATTGCTTGACTTGACTCTGTTTTTGCAGCGGTGCTATATGTCGATCGTGGCCCGTTACTAACCTTCTTTTGTGAGGATCCCCATGTCGTACATGAAAGACCTTATCGCCAAGACCAAGGCAAAGAATTCAAACGAACCCGAATTCATCCAAGCGGTCGAAGAGGTGATGCTCTCCCTTGAACCGACGGTCAAGAAGCACCCCGAATTCGTCGCCGCGAACATCTACGAGCGGATCGTGGAGCCCGACCGTCAGATCATCTTCCGCGTACCGTGGGTCGATGACGAGGGTGTCGTCCATGTCAACCGCGGCTTCCGCATCGAGTTCAACATGGCGATCGGCCCCTACAAAGGCGGCCTCCGCTTCCATCCCTCGGTCAATCTCGGCATCATCAAGTTCCTCGGCTTCGAACAGATCTTCAAGAACTCGCTGACCACCCTCCCGATGGGCGGCGGCAAGGGCGGCTCGGATTTCGACCCGAAAGGCAAGTCGGATAACGAAGTGATGCGCTTCACCCAGTCGTTCATGCGCGAACTGTTCCGCTACATCGGTCCCGACACCGATGTCCCGGCGGGCGATATCGGCGTGGGCGGCCGTGAGATCGGCTACATGTTCGGCTACTACAAGAAGATCGTCAACGAGCACACCGGCGTGCTGACGGGCAAGGGCCTCTCCTACGGCGGCTCGCTCATCCGTCCCGAGGCGACCGGCTACGGCTCGGTTTACTTCGCGGCCGAGATGCTCGCGACCCGCAAGCAGGAACTCAAGGGCAAGATCTGTATCGTTTCCGGATCCGGCAATGTCACCCAGTACACCATCGAGAAGATCAACCAGCTCGGCGGCAAGGCGATATCGGCCTCCGACTCCGACGGCACGATCATCGACATGGAAGGGATCAAGGGCGATCGTTGGGAGTTCCTCATGGATCTCAAGAACAACCGGCGCGGTCGTATCAAAGAATACGCGGCCAAGTATCCCAACGCGAAGTACTATGATAAGAAATCGGTATGGGATGTCGTGAAGGAGCAGGGCATCAAGGTCGACTGCGCGTTCCCGTCGGCGACCCAGAACGAGATCAGCAAGGACCACGCCGTCGCGCTCGTGAAGAACGGTTGCTACTGCGTTTCCGAAGGCGCCAACATGCCGTCGGTCCCCGAAGCGATCGAGATCTATCTTGAGAACAATGTCCTCTACGGCCCCGCCAAGGCGGCTAACGCGGGCGGCGTCGCCACTTCCGGTCTCGAGATGTCGCAGAACAGCATGCGCCTCTCGTGGAGCCGCGAAGAGGTCGATGCGAAACTGCACGACATCATGAAGCGCATCCACGCCTCCTGCCGTGACGCGGCGACGACCTACGGCTTCAAGCCCGACAACTACGCGGCGGGCGCTAACATCGCCGGTTTCGTCAAGGTCGCTAACGCGATGCTCGCGGCCGGTATCGTCTAGTACAACATCCCCAGACCTTCGCCTCCCCTTCAGATCAAAAAGTTGCTTTACTTCACCATTTCATTTACCTTGGTGTCGCAGAGAGCATCTTCATCAACGCAGGGAGGCGTCGCATGGACAGTCTGTTCGGTATCGCGCTCAATTCGTGGTCGTTCTGGATGGTAACGGCGGTCGCGCTGTTCATCATCGAGATATTCACCCCGGGGTTCTTTATCGCCACCTTCGGGATCGGCGCGCTCTGCACCGTCGTCGCGGCGCTCATCACCGACAGCATGAATATCCAACTTTTGGCGTTCGCCGTATCGACCACGCTCACCTATGTGTTCGTCCGTCCCTTCGCGAAAAAGTACTTCTTCGGGAAGAGCCCCGACCTCCCGACGAACACAGACGCGTTGGTCGGAAAGAAAGCAAAGGTCATCGAGACGGTCGATAACGCCAACTCGAAGGGCCGGGTCAAACTGTTCGGCGGCGAGGACTGGAAGGCGGTCAGCGCCGACGAGCAGGTCATCGAGAGGGATATCGTCGTCGAGATAGTCTCGGTCGACGGCGCAAAGGTCACCGTTAAAAAGATATCGCAGTAACAATCAAGGGAGGCATTCATGGGAACCATCGGCTTTATTCTCACCGCTGTCGTCATCTTCGTCATCATCATGGGCGCGAAAGGCATCCGCATCGTGCCGCAGGCCCACACCATGATCATCGAGCGGCTCGGTCGCTATCACGAAACGCTTGTGAGCGGCATCAACTTCATCATCCCCATCATCGACAAGCCGCGGGACATGGACTGGAAGGCCTCACGCAAGACCTTTGACGGTCGCTCGATAGTCGAGAACCGCAAGATAACCCTTATCGATCTGCGCGAGGCGGTGTACGACTTCCCGCGCCAGAATGTCATCACCAAGGACAATGTCCTCATCGAGATCGACGCCATCATCTACTACCAGATAACCAACGCAATGAAGGCGGTCTACGAGATACAGAACCTCCCCGACGCCATCGAGAAACTGACCAAAACAACGCTCCGTAACATCATCGGCGAAATGGACCTCGACGAAACGCTTTCCAGCCGCGACAAGATCAACCACCGGCTCCGCGACATCCTCGACGAAGCGACCGACAAGTGGGGCGTCAAGGTCAACCGCGTCGAGATACAAGACATCCAGCCGCCGCACGACATCCGCGAGGCGATGGAGAAGCAGATGCGCGCCGAGCGCGACCGCCGAGCCATCATCCTGACCGCCGACGGCGAGAAGTCGTCGAAGATACTCGAATCGGAAGGTTACCGGCAGAAGGAGATCAATCAGGCCGACGGCGACAAGCAGGCCCGGATACTCAAGGCCGAGGGCGAGGCGCAGGCGAAGATACGCATCGCCGAGGCCGAAGCGCAGGCGCTGAAACTCGTCGCCGATGCCCTCAAGGCGACCAAGATGGACGCCGGCAGTTATCTCGTCGCCCTCAAGTATATCGACGCCTTCCGCAACATCGCCGAGAACCAGAAGGACAAGGTGGTCTTCATGCCCTACGAGGCGACCGGGGTCCTCTCCAGCATCGGCTCGATCAAAGAAATCTTCAACGCGCAGAAGTAGGATCGAGGGTCACTCTTCTTACTTCCCATCCTCAACGACTTCTATTGCCTTGGATGTCGGCGCACCCAGACTCCTTCGCGTCGTATATCCGATCTATGTCGGCGACCATCGAGAAACTCATCGCCGTGTATTCGT
The DNA here is from genome assembly GCA_022711315.1 of bacterium. Taxonomy (GTDB): domain Bacteria; phylum UBP6; class UBA1177; order UBA1177; family JAKLFG01; genus JAKLFG01. Next base: position 30,351 of record JAKLFG010000015.1, read on the forward strand.
TGTCCTCATTGATGCGTTTTGCCGCATCTATGCTCTTGGTCAGCGTCTTGCGCGACTTCTTCAGCAGGTTCGCTATTTTGTTCCATACTTCGCACTCATAGACATGCTTTTCCTCGTCCGACAGTTCCTGCGGCACCGGTTGAGCATCCATCTCGGTGTAGAGGTCCATGTAGAGTTTCGCTATCTCGAACGCCGCGGCGTTGGTCCAGAAGATGACGCCGACATTTATCGCCTTCAGGAACTGGTTCTGCGCATCGATTATCTTCTGGCATTTGCGCACCAGCGTCTCCATCGCGTCGGTCAGTTTGAACGAACCGAATTCGTACACCTGACTTTTCCCCAACACATAGAAGGCCAGCGCAAGGTTGGGAACGAACATTTGCTCCTCGCGCGAGAGACCACGCCGTATCTCGGTTATCCAGTACTCCGCCAACCGGCGCCCCTCCTCCAGTTTCCCCATCATGACCATCGCCTCGGCCGAACGGAGCGATATCTCCTGCGTCGCCTCGTCACCGAAGTCCAATTGGTAGGGGTTCTCATTGAGCGCGGTGTTCGCCTCCGAGAGAAGCGTTTCCCACGAGGCCGCTTTCTTGAGCGCTTCAAGGTAGAGTACCAAGGCGTCTTTTTTGTCCTCCTTCTTCGCAAGCGTGCGGTACGCGGTCTGGAAATGGGCCGATGACGCCGGCCAGTTGAGCGTCTTCATGTTGATGAGCCCGAGATTGTAATAACAGAACGGCGCCATCGGATGGTCGGGGCTCTTCTGAATTATGCGGTCGTAAAGTTTTCGAGAGTCCTCGTACCGGTTGAGGTCGAAGAACTTGTTCGCCATGGCGAAGATCGCGTCATGGTCCTCCTTCGCCTCCGGTTCGATCTTCCGCAGTTCGGTCCCCTTCGCGGTGACATAGAGCGCGACGCGGGAATCGGTGCGAGCGATCGGTGTCGATCTCTTTTCGGTCGCCGGCACCGGCGGACCCTCCGTACGATCTTCTGATGGCGAGACCGTTACGCATCCGACCGAGAAAAGAACAAAGCAAAACAGCGTGAGGCTGTTACGCATCACATTTCCTCCACCGGCTCGACCTGCGTTCCGTTCAGGCGCAGACCCGAGCGCCGTTGAGAATCATCGAAAAGAAGTCTCGGATCGTTATCGAGATAGGACTCATCCAGCGGGAATTTCTTTATCTCGTTGCCGTCGGAGGCGAACACCGTACCAGCGCCGCGGGCAAAGACCGCCGAGCCGCCATCGCCGGTGTCGAGATACAGGAGCGGTCGGCCGCTGGCCAGTGAGAAAAGACGCGTCACGCCGTCCTCCGTGACCACCGCCGCCATCGTTTCGTCCGGCGAAAGCGACAGATCGTTCATCCCCCGGTCGGGGAGCGGCAGGCTGAGCACGCTCTTTCCCGTCGTGAGATCGTACGCAAAGAGTTCGCTTCCCTCTCCTCCCGCGATAAGCGCCGTATCGTGCCGGAAGAACAGCGCGCTTTTGACGGCGCCGGGGAATTCTATCCTCGTCGTCTCCTTGCCGGTACGCGCATCGCGGAGCATGATGATCCCGTCCTGCCCCCCCGATACCAGACGGTCGCCGGCGGCGGCGTAAGCGACCGCGCCGACCGCCGCGCGGTGATCGACATAGCGGGCTTTCTGCGCGCCGCCCTCCGTGGCCCATTCCAGCACCACCCGATCATCCCCGCCGGAAAGAAGGGTTCTCGCATCGGGTGAAAAAGAAAGGGCCCTGACGGTATCGGCATGCCCCTTCAGTTCGATATACGGCTTCGTCTCTCCCATGCGCCACAGATACACGACGGTGTCCATGCCGGCGGCGGCGAAATAGCGGCCGTCCCGCGAGACCTCAAGCGCGCGGGCACCGGGCGGCACCGCGAGTTGCAGTATCTCCAGACCGTTCAGGATGTCCCAGAAACGGATCGTACCGTCCTCGGCCACCGATAGAAGAAGGTTCTCGTTCGGTATGAGCCGCACTGCCGTCACCCGGCCGGTGTGCCCCGCATAGGATACGAGTGATCTGCCGGGATGTATCCGCCAGAGCCGGATCAGTTTATCGTTACCGCCGGTGGCGAGCATCGAATCGCCGAAGAACGCAACGGCGTTCAACGCCTTACGATGGCTTTCCATCTGGAACGCCAGTTCCTCCTGCCGCGTGTCCCATATCTTGGTGGCATTATCGGACCCGACCGAAGCGAGAAGCGTGCCGTCCCGGGAGAACGAAAGCCCCGTGACCTGCCGCCGATGGGTACCCAGCGACCTTCTTTTGTCGGTGATAAGATTCCAGAGCACCACCGCGCGGTCATGCCCCCCCGACGCAACGGCCCGCCCGTTCGGGGCAAAGGCGACCGCCGAGACCGCGTCACTGTGATCAGCCATGATACGCAGTTTTCTGCCGTTCTGCGCGTTCCAGAGCGCCACCGTCTTATCCCAGCCGCCCGATGCCACCGTCTTCCCGTCAGGGGAAAAGGCAACGCACAGGGCGCCATCCGGGTGCGCCTTGACCGCGAACGATTCTTTACTCGAAGCGACCTGCCACATCCGGACGGTCCCATCCAAACCCGCAGACACCAATCGTTTGGAATCGGGCGAGAACATGACGGCGAACACCGTCCCGCTGTGGCCCGGCAACCCCTTTTTCTGTTGAAGCGTCTTTGCGTCCCACAGCAGGATCCTTCCCCCCTGCGTCCCCGAGGCTATCACCGCGCCGTCGGGAGAGAACGCGACGGTCGTCGCCGTCCCCGAAAAGCCCGACAGTGAACCGCGCGGCGAGCCGGCAACGGTGTCCCAGATCGTGATGGAGGGCCCATCCTTGGCAGGACCGGCCGAGACGAGTTGGGTGCCGTCGGGAGAGAACGCGACCGCCCAAACGGCGCCGCTCACCGGCACTATCCTCTCCAGTTCCGCCCACATGTTGAGGCGCGAAGTGTAGAGACGCGAATTGATGTCGGCATACAAGGGGAGCACTTCGGGATGCGCCTGTTCGACCTTGCCGATATGGAAGGGGCTCTGCTCCACGAGCGGATTGTGCAACAGGGCGGCCGCCGCGAAGACCCGCGATGCGCCGTAGTCCCTCTCCTGTTCGTACTTCCGCGACCGGTCGGTGTACCAGAGCGCCTTGCTTACGAGCAGTGAGCGCTGTGACCGCAGGTATTCCCGGTACACGAGCCCCGAACCGACGACCAGCAACAGCAGGATGAGGAGCGATAGGATACCGAGCGCCTTATGGTGGCGGAAGAACTTGCCCAGCAGCTCGAGCGGCCCGTATCGATAGGCGCTGACCCGACCACCCGCGAGATAGTTCTTGATGTCCCGCGTCATCTCGACGACCTGCCCGTACCGACGCTCTTTTTTCCGGCTCATCGCCTTTTGGGCTATCGCCACCAGATCGGCGGGAGCCGACGGCTCCAGCAGGTTGATGGCGGTCGGTTCTCCCTGAACGACCTTGGAAACGATCTCGTAGGGCGACCCGCCCTCGTACGGCCGGGCGCCGGTCAGTATCTCGTACAGCACCGCGCCGAGCGAATAAATGTCGGACCGCTCGTCGATGTTCTCTATTTCCCCCATCGCCTGTTCGGGCGGCATATAGGCGGGAGTTCCGAGCACACGGCCACAGATGGTCTGGCTCTCCTCGCTTTCCTTCAGAAGTAGTATCTTTTTTTCGAGGCTCCGTGCTCCGTGATCCTTTTTGCCCCGCACCTTCGCGAGACCCCAGTCGAGCACGACCGTTTCGCCAAACTCGCCTATCATCACATTGTCGGGCTTGAGGTCGCGATGGACCACACCCCGGCTGTGGGCATAGGCAAGCGCGTTGCACATATCATGAAAGTGGGTCAGGAGCTTCAACCTCTCCTCAAGATCCACGCACCCCGCAATGGCGCGGGACAATGTGATACCCTTGACGAGTCGCATGGTGTAGTAACAGGAACCGTCGGGGTGGCGGCCTATCTCGTAGACCGGCACGATGGAGGGGTGCTCCAACTGGCCGGTCACGCGCGCTTCACGGAGGAAGCGGGCATGGATGACGCGCGAAGGACTGCTCGGGGTCCTGCCGCCCGAGTCCTTGTTCGCCAATATGCCGGGAAGTATCTCCTTCAGCGCGACATCACGGCCGGCATGGGCATCGAACACGAGCAGGACGCGACCGATGCCGCCATGACCCAATTCCTGCTTGGCCTGATAGCGCCCCGGTGTCTCGGGGGTTATCGCTTCCTCATCCTCCGAAACAGCGGAAAGGACCGGGGCCGCACCGGGGCTCCCGAGCGTTTCGAAGACCATATCGTCGTCCGCCTCGGGCACATCGATGGTGTCGCAGGGGTTGGCCGGACGGCCCTCCGGCGGTTTGTCGTTCAGGTCCTTCGGCATGAGATACGCGCCCCTCTCCGGTGATCAGATCTCCGCTTCTTTTCCCGACCCTTAGTGAACGAGGGATTTTAACGAAACAATAGGGCGGAAGCAACTTTATTCGCGCTTATGTCGTGAACACCGCGACCCGCTCTATCCCCGCATAGTCTTTTACGATGTCGACCAACCGCAGTTCGGTCCGCGCGGTCCGCGCCATCGGCGCGCCGAGGAAGCCGAGTTCCATCAGCAGATGGCCGCCCGGCTTGAGAAAACGGTATGCATCGGCGAGGATGCGCCGCGAAACGGCAAAGCCGTCGGGGCCACCATCGAACGCCATACGGGGCTCATGGGCGCCCGGTGTTCCGGCAAGGGCATCGGTCTCGGCAACGGTGAGATACGGCGGGTTGACCGCGATGAGATCGAAGGTGCCCGTGATCGCCGCAAAGATATCGCTTTCGATTAGGTGGAATCGCCGCTCCTTCCCGGAGAAGAGCCGTTCGGCGTTGAGGCGCGCCACCGCGAGGGCATCGGGCGACAGATCGGCGAGGGTGATATCTGCGTCAGTGAACCGGGCGAGTGTCAGGCCGATACAGCCGCTCCCGCAACAAAGATCGAGTATCCGGGCCTCGGGACGGTAACGCAGGAGCCGCAACGCCTCCTCGACGAGATGTTCGGTATCGGGTCGCGGGATGAGGACGCGCCGGTCTACGAAGAATTCATCCTCGAAAAAATACTTGCGGCCGACGATATAGGCGACCGGTTCGCGGGTGAGCCGCCGCGCGACAAGCGCATCGAACCTTGCCTGCTCCGGGTCAGACACCTCCTTGCCATAGCCGGTCAAGAGATCGCTCCGGTCAACGCCACGGACATGGGCGAGCAGTATCTCGGCATCGAGGCGTGGCGTGTCGGTCGCCCCGTTCAGCCGCTCGGCGGCGGCGCGGATGACCTCTGCCACGCGTTGCGGCATCGGGTCAACTCAAACTGCTTTTGAGCAGTTCGGCGTTCTGGAAGGTGATGAGTGGATCGATGACCATATCGAGACTTCCTTCCATGATCTCGCCAAGGCGATAGAGGGTAAGCCCGATGCGATGGTCGGTGCAGCGATTCTGCGGGAAGTTGTAGGTCCGGATCTTCTCGCTGCGATCGCCCGAGCCGACAAGAGATCTGCGCTGAGCCGCCGTCTCACGGTCGCGGCGCTCTATCTCGGCCTGAAGCAGTTTCGAGCGCAAGAGGGCCATCGCCCGGATACGGTTCTGTATCTGCGAGCGTTCCTCCTGCATCGCCACGACAATGCCGGTCGGGACATGGGTGATGCGGATGGCCGAGTCGGTCTTGTTGACATGCTGACCGCCGGCTCCGCTCGCGCGGTAGGTGTCGATCTTGAGGTCTTTCTCGTCTATCGGATAATCGTCGATCTCGTCGGCTTCGGGGAGGACCGCCACGGTGATGGCCGAAGTATGGACCCGCCCCTGCGCCTCGGTGACCGGCACCCGTTGGACGCGGTGAACGCCACCTTCGTACTTGAGCCGGCCATAAACACTCGCCCCCTTGACCTCGGCGACGACCTCCTTCATGCCTCCCCCCTCCTGCGCACTCGAGGAGAGCACCTCGATCTTCCATCCCCTGAGTTCGGCATAGCGGCTGTACATGCGGAAGACCTCGCCCGCGAAAAGCGCCGCCTCATCACCGCCGGTACCGGCCCGTATCTCGAGGATGGCGTTCTTGTCGTCCATCGGATCGTGTGGCAGGAGCAGGACTCGCAATTCCTCCTTAAGGAGATCGTATCTCTCTTCCAATCCGGGCAACTCATCCTTGATGAGCGCCAGCATATCGGGCTCTTTTTCGCTCCTCAACAGGTCCTTGTGCCCGACGATCTCCGCGGAGACCCTCTTCCAATCGAGGAACTTCTGCGCGATATCCTTGAGGTGCGCGTACTCCTGAGACAGTTTCTTGAACCGCTTGAGATCGGCCACGACATCGGGCCGCGAAAGTTCCCCTTCGAGATCCTGATATTTCTTGTAGAGTTCTTCCAGTTTGTCCTTTATATCGAGCACGGCGCCCCCTCCGGCGGCGGCGGGTTGAGCGCGCCGCTCATCTTCGCGCGGAATTCGGCAAAGTCATGGAAGGTATCCTCTGCCCCGTCGGGCGGCAGGCCCACATTCCTCTCCTGCAGATCGAGCGCCATGGCAAGCGACACCAGACCGATCTCGAGCACATCGGGGGCCGGCTCGGTCGTCGTGATACGCTGATACCAAAGACCGGGGGCGATCATCACCGCGAGCACCCGGCTCTTCGGGAATCGCGACACCAGTTTCTGCAGTTCGTAACTCACTCCGCCGATGGGGAAGATCAGCAGTATCTTGATGAAGATGTAGACGAAATTATCAAGCAGTTTTGAGCCGGTGATCGGCGGCACAAAGGCGAACACGACAGTGAACACGACTATCGAGATGAGTATGACGGTGATCATGAAACTGGTGCCGCAACGCGGGTGGGCCGTCGGGTATTTGCGGGCGTTCTCGGGGATCAGTTCCTCGCCCGCCTCCCAGGTCGTTATCGCCTTGTGCTCGGCACCGTGATAGGAAAAAAGTCGTTTCACCTCGGCCATCTTCGAGATGCCCCAGAGATAGAGCGAGAAGATGATGACCTTCACCACGCCGTCGATGAAGTGGAAGAGCATAGAATTGATAGAGGTCTCGCCACGGATACCTTTCTCGAGGAAGTAAGCGGCGCCGTGGGGGAGCGCAACGAACAACAGCATCGCGAGGGCGAAGGCGGCGAGTATCGTCATGACGGTACCGGTCTTCGTCAGTTTCTCCTCCTCCTTCCCCTCTTCGACCGACTCGTTGGCCGACCAGGTGATCGCCTGCATCCCGTTGTACATCGCCTCGTAAAGGACGAACATGCCACGCAGAAAAGGTTTTTTGACGATACCGGGGAAGAGGTTCTCCCAACGGCGGCTCCGGACCTTGATGGTGCCGTCGGGTTTGCGGACCGCGATGACGAAGTAATCGGGGGTCCGCATCATCACCCCTTCGATAACGGCCTGTCCGCCGGCATTGAGTATGCGTTTCTCGGTCATACAGGATACTCCGATGGATCTAACTTTAAGGGAAGACTATCTAACGGGCGAAGAGCGGGCACGGATGCATCATAAGAGAGCAGAACGACACAGGGGATCTACTTCTTGCCGGAGTAGTCGGCCTTCTTGTATTTCTGCTTGAACTTCTCGATGCGACCGGCGGTGTCGACGATCTTCTGCTTGCCGCTGTAGAAGGGATGGCACGCCGAGCATATCTCGACCGTGTACCCGCCGTCCTTCGTCGACATCGTCTGGAAGGAACTCCCGCACGAGCAGGATATCGTGATGAGATGCAGTTTCGGGTGGATGCCTTGTTTCGCCATCATACGCTCCTTTTTTTCACAACGCCAAAAACGGGTTTGGATATTAGCCATGACCGATGAAAAAGCAAGAAGTTTTTTAGATGACCCCTCGACGGGGTAGCGGAGCTAGTAGCAATACCCCTGGATGCAGGGCTGGCCGGAACAGCAGGTATCGTTCTCCGAGCAGACATCGCCCGCCGGGATACATTCTTTCGCGTTCAGGAGGAGAAGAGCAGAACCGGTGTTGCAGGAGGGGTTGTCGTAGCAGACCAGGTCTCCCGTCTTGCATTCGTAACAGTCAGCACGCACCTCGGTCGAATTGTAGGTCTTGCACTTACCATCTTCCACTTTGCATGCCGACGGGATGCACTGTTTGCCATCCATATACACCTGACCCTGCGGGCAGATACCGCAGGTCTGCAGAGCCGCCGAGGCAAGGCACTTCAGCGTTTTGAACCCTTTGTCGGCGTAGCAACAACCGGCCGGGCAGTTGGTTTCGTTGCAGGCGCCGCTCGATCCGACGGTATTCACGCAACGGGCAAGTTTCTTGTTGCAGGTGGTGCCGGCGTAAGAAGAGCAGTCCCCGTCGCCCTGACAGCCTTCGGCGCACTTCGCGTTGACGCAGATGAGGCAGGCGCCACAGTCACCGTCTATTTTGCAGTTCTTGCCGAGATTGGCGGTAGCGCAGTCACCGGTGTTGGTATCGGTGTCGGGTATCTCGTTGTCCGCTATGGGCGTGTCACTGTCGCCGACGGCATTATCGGTCACCGTAGTATCGCTGTCGGGCAACTGATTGTCCGGCAGGGAGGTGTCCGGCGTCACCGTGTCGGAATCGCCGACCGGGGCATTGTCGTTGTTGGTCGGGATGGTCGGATCATCACCGCCGCAGGAAACAAGGGACAAGAGCACCATGCTCAAAACGAGCAACATGACATTCATCTTCATCGCATCGCCTCCTTGAAAAGCAAAATATATCACAAGGAACACACCATAAAATATGGCCCACTATAACATGTAAAAGATGAATAGCAACTATTTTTTTCACCGTGCTTTTGACCGACCTTGAGCATCTCTCACCTAAATTTCTAGTGCTCCTGAAGTGTAGACCCCCCGGAAGGCGAAAAAGTTTCCCGTTCTCGCGCAAAAAAATATGGCTCATCCACGCAGGAAAATAAAATCTTGCCTTATTTGCGTTTCGGAGTTACCATGCCTCGCTTTTTTGTTTTTTGCTTGGAGGAAGCGGTGAATATCTCAATGATTTCAAGATTATCTGATCTTCTTGTTGTTCAGAGCGCTCCCCCGGCTGATGGTGTGGGCGCCATATTCAACATGCTCGTCCCCTTTGTCCTCATTTTCGTCATTTTCTATTTCCTCGTCGTCATGCCGCAAAAGAAACAACAGAAGAAATTGCAGGAGATGCTGGGGTCCCTCCAGAAGGGGGACCGCGTGATTACCTCCTCAGGCATCTTCGGTCGGGTGACCGAGGTCCGCAACGATTCTTTCAAGATCGAGATAGCCCCGAAAGTGGTGGTCTCGGTACAGAAAAGCGCCGTGATATCCCGCGTCGCCGAGGATGTCGACCCCGGCGAGGCGACGGAAACGAAATGAACGGTCGGAAAACAGGTCATGAACTCTTGATGGTGTCATAGGAGATTGCCGTATGGAAAAGAACTGGACGATGAGAGGATTTTTCATCCTCGCGCTCATCATCTTGTCTGTCGTTTTGCTTCTCCCCTCCTTCATGGACCGGGAACAGTACCCGTGGCTCGGGAAGATAAATGACGGGCTGAACCTCGGCCTCGACCTCAAGGGCGGGATCCATTTCGTCCTCTCGGTCGATGTGGACAAGGCGGTGCAGGATCGCGTGGACCGTCAGACCGACGAGATGACCAAACGGATGGAGGAGGAGCAGGTCGCTTTCGCTTCCATCAAAGCCGACCCGGTGAACCCCATCATACGCATCACTTTGCAGAACGAAAGCGACACGGACAAGTTCCGCGACAAGGTGATCGACTATTTCCGCACCTTCCGCAAGACCGGGCAGGACGAACTCACCTATGAGTTGACGATGCGGGAGGACTACATCAGCAATCTGAAAGAGACATCGGTAGATCAGGCCATCGAAACGCTTCGTTCCCGCATCGACGCACTCGGCCTCAAAGAACCGGTCATCGTCAAGCAGGGCTCGAACTCCATACTTATCCAGTTGCCCGGCTACAAGGATGTCGAGCGGGCCCGCTCCATCATCGGCCAGACGGCCCAGTTGGAGTTCAAGATCGTCGCCGAGGACCGTGATCCGCTCAACGGCCTCTCCGACATACCGGATGGCATCACCCTGCAACAAGGGCGCGGACAGAATTCCGATGGCGGCATGCTCGCCTACCAATATGCCGTTTCGCCCGACAAAGAGACTCTTCTCACCTGGCTGAAGGACAAGGCGCCCGAAGGCACCGAATTCCTCGTCGAGGAGATCATCCGCGGGGACGGCAAAAAAGAATATATGTCGTGGCTGGTCGAGAAAAAGGCCTATCTCACCGGCGACATGCTGACCGACGCACGCGTCGAGGTGGACCAACAGCGCAACCGCCCCTATGTCAGTCTGTCGTTCGATCGCAACGGGGCCCGGATATTCGAGGAGGTCACGGGGAAATTCGTGAAACGAAAAATGGCCATCGTCCTTGACAACCGCGTCAATTCGGCCCCTCAGATACAGACCAAGATATCGGGCGGGAACGCGATGATCACCCTCAATTCGATGAACGACTTCAACACGACACTGACCGAGGCGAAGGATCTCGCGCTGGTGCTGCGAGCCGGCTCACTGCCCGCTCCGGTCACCTTTGAAGAGAACCGGACGGTCGGGCCCAGCCTCGGCGCCGATTCGATCGAAAAGGGCAAGATATCGGTCGCGGTCGGCATGCTCGTGGTCGTGCTGGCCATGGTCATCTACTACGGCTTTTCGGGGCTCGTCGCCGATCTGGCGCTCCTGCTCAACATTCTCTTCATCATGTCCTTCATGGCCGCCTTCGGGGCCACGCTCACCTTCCCCGGCATCGCCGGCATCGTGCTCACGATAGGCATGGCGGTCGACGCGAATGTGCTCATCAACGAGCGCATCCGGGAGGAGTTGCGGAACGGTCACTCGTTCCTGACCGCCTTTGAACTAGGCTACGAACGCGCCTTTTCCGCCATATTCGATTCGAACCTCACGACCGCGATCGCCGGATTCTTCCTGTGGAATTTCGGGAGCGGCACGGTCAAGGGATTCGCGATAACCCTTCTCATCGGCATCGCCTCGTCCATGTTCACCGCCGTTTATGTGACCCGTGTCGTGTTCCATCTCGCGATGAAACTCGGCTTTAAAAAGATATCGGTTTAGGGAGAGGCTGTCATGGAACTGATCAAGAACACGCTCAACATAGATTTCGTCGGGAAGATAAAATTCTTCGCCATCCTTTCGTCGCTGGCGGTACTCGCCGGCATCGTTCTCCTGCTCGTCATCGGCCCCAACTACGGCGTCGATTTCAAGGGGGGTACCGAGATACAGATAAAGATAGACGGCATCGACATCGGTGGCGTCCGGTCGGCCCTTTCCGAGTTCAACGGCGTCGAGATCATGCAGTTCGAGGGGCACGACAACGAATTCACCATCAAACTTCCCTCGATAGCGCTTGCCGACGCGACCACGGTAGAGCAGTATATCGCCGAGGTCCAGAAGGCGTTCCCCGATACACCGCTCATCAAGAAGCACTTCAATGTAGAGGTCGGCGACCGCATCGAACTGTGGTTCGAAAAGCCGGTGGACCAGGACCGCCTGACCGAAATGGCGAAGAACCTCGCGGTGCCCGTCACCGGTCAGACCGAGTACAATCAGGTCGGTGAGCGCCACATCTATAAGGTCTTCCTCAAGAGTTTCACGAGTACCGTCATAGCGGCGGTCGAAAAGAAAAGCGGATCCCAAGCCGATGTGCAGCGGGTCGAACTGGTCGGCCCCAAGGTCGGCAAAAAACTGCGCACCGACACCTTCATGGCGGTCTTCTACACGCTCATCGCCCTGCTCATCTATGTCGCCCTCCGTTTCAACTTCCAGTCGGCCCCCGGCGCCATCGTCGCGCTGTTCCACGACACCATGATAACGCTCGGCATACTGGTGCTGTTCCGCGTCACCTTCGATCTCACCATCGTCGCCGCGCTTCTCACGATGATCGGCTACTCGCTCAACGATACCGTCGTCATCTACGACCGCATCCGCGAGAACCTTAAGAACCCCCACAAGGGATCGACACTGGCCGAAAAAATAAACATCAGTCTTAACGAGGTCCTCAGCAGGACGATCATCACCTCCGGCATGACACTGCTCGTCGTGCTCGCGCTCCTGCTGCTCGGCGGCGACATCATCTGGGGCTTTGCCTTCACCATGTGCATCGGCATCGTCGTGGGCACCTACAGCTCCATCTACATCGCCAGCCCGGTCACGATCTTTATTGAGAAACATATGAAGAAAGAACAGGCGACCTGAGCGGATGAAGAAAGAATGGGTACTACTGGATGCTGACCCCGCGAAAGTAAACACGATCACCAAGACGCTCGGCATATCCGAGCCGGTGGCGAACATTTTGGTGAACCGTGGTCTTGACGACCTTGAGTCGGCAAGTCTCTTTCTGCAGGCGAAACTCAAGAATCTGCCCGACCCTTCCCTCATAAAAGACGCCCAGAAGGCCTCGAAGATCATCGTCGAGGCGATAAAGAAGGGCCGCCATATCGTCATCTACGGCGATTACGATGTGGACGGCATCACCTCGACCGTTCTCGTTTACAAATTCCTTTCGGTGCTCGGCGCGAGCGTCCGGTGCTATATCCCCCACCGCATAGAGGACGGGTATGGCCTCAACACCTATACGCTCGAGGAGATAGCCACCGACGGCGGCGAGGTGGTGCTCACCGTCGATTGCGGCATCACGAGCGTCGAGGAGGTCCGGTACGCCCGCAATCTCGGACTCGACATCATCATCGTTGACCACCACCACATCGGCGAAACGCTCCCGGACGCCGTCGCCATCATCAACACCCACGCCGAGGACTGTCCCTACCCCTTCAAGGAGATGGCGGCGGTCGGTGTCGCCTTTTCCTTCCTCATGGTGCTCAAAAAGGCGGTGGAAGAGGACGGCTTCTTCACCGGGACGCTTCCCAACCTCAAGGAATACATGGACCTCGTCGCGCTCGGCACTGTCGCCGACATGGTGCCGCTCGTCGGGACCAACCGCATCTTCGTCAAGCACGGGCTCCAGCAGATGCAGGCGAACAATCGGCCCGGACTGCTGGCGCTCGCCCATGTGTGCGGCCTCAAGTCGCTCGACGAGGTGACCCCCGCGATCATCAGTTACAAGATGGCGCCCCGCCTCAACGCGGCGGGTCGTATCGGCAACGCCATTAAGGGGGTCGATCTCCTGCTCGCCCAGAGTTACGATGTCGCGATGAAGATGGCCGAGGACCTCAACCTCACCAATGAGTATCGCCAGAAACTCGAGGCGGAGATATTCGAACAGGCGATCCGGCTGGTCGAAGAGAAGCGGCTTCACGAAAAGAACGCGCTGGTGCTCTATTCGCACAACTGGCACCCCGGTGTCATCGGTATCGTCGCCTCGCGGCTGGTCGAGCGGTACTATAAGCCGACCATCATGATATCGGTCGAGGGCGGCGTCGGGCGCGGATCGGCCCGTTCGATACAGAAACTGCACATCTACCATGTCCTTGAGCAACTCAACGGCCTGCTCGTACAGTACGGCGGTCATAAGTTCGCCGCCGGTCTTACTATCAATGAGGCGAACATCCCCGAGTTCGCCCGCCGTTTCGACGAGATCGTCGGCGGGACCCTCACCCCCGAGGACTACCACAATGTCCTCGAGATAGACGCCCAACTCGAACTGGCTAAACTGACCCCGGAACTCGTCGTCGCCCTCTCGTCTCTCGAACCGTTCGGCATGAACAATTGGGAACCGAACTTCCTCGCCACCCGGCTGGTCGTGAAGAAGCAGAACATCGTGAATCGCGCCCACCTGCACTGGCGATTCCAAGCGGAGGATTGTCCGTTGCAGTTCAACGCCATCGGCTTCGGCCTTGCGAACGAACGGCAGGTCCCCTCGATCGGCGACCGGATAGATATCGTCTATTTCCCGCGCATCAATGTCTTCAACGGTAGCGTTTCTCTGCGATTGTATGTGAAGGATTTCCGGTTCTCTTCCTGAAGACCGTCGCGGCCCTCTTATCCCGCTAACAGTTTCTCGGCCTCGGTGACAGCCGAGCCCTGCTGAATGCCCTTGGAAAGAGCTCCGGCCCGTTTTATGTCGCCGATGAGGATGCCGCCAACGAGTTTGCCGCCGCGCAGGTAGAACTTTTTGTAGATACCCGCCGGCTCGTCAAGATGGCGTAGTTGTTCGTAGGTCGCCTGTGGATCGCGGCCGATATCGCCCACCGAATAGACCTGCGTGCCAAAGACCTTGAGCATCGCCGGGTACTCGTCGGGCCTGAACTGTACCGAGCCGCCCGCCGCGTTCGCGCCGGCGACTGTTCCCTGCTTCACCGCCGGCATCCAGAGTTGCGGCCCGCGCCCGAACTCGGCGCAATCGCCGCAGGCGTAGATGCCGGGGACCGAGGTCTCCATCTTCTCATTCACCACGATGCCGCGGTTGACCGCGAGCCCGAGGACCTGCGCCAGTTCGATGTTGGCCCGCACACCGATAGAAAAAACGACGAGGTCGGCCGGTATCTCTTCCCCCGACTTAAGCGCCACGGCGGTCGCCAGCTTCTCTCCGACGAGCCGGTCGGTCTGCGCCGAAAGATGGAGGCGTATCCCCTGTGCCGCGACGATATTCGAGAAGAATTGCGATCCCGCGGGGTCGAGTTGCATCGGGAGCGCGCGATCGGCCAGCTCGATGATATGGACCACCAGTCCCTTTTTCAACAGGGCATTCGCCGCCTCCATCCCGAGCAGGCCGCCGCCTATGATGACGGCACTTTTCGCGGTATCGGCGCATTTCGAGACCTGACGGGCGTCGTCGAGGGTGCGCACCGCGAAGACATTCTCTTTATCAAGCGCCCCCGCCATCGGCACGAAGGGCTTCGAGCCGACCGCAAGGATGAGCCGGTCGTAAGGGATCGCGGCACCGTCGGAGAGGATCACGGCCCGTTTCCCGCTATCGACCGCCGTTGCCTTCACGCCACGCAGGAAACGCACCTGCTGTTCGGCGAACCACGACTCTTTCTGCAGGTAGAAGGTTGCCCGCTTTTCGACCATGTCGTCGCCGATAAGTTCGGTCAGCGACGGGCGATGATACGGCAGGTGCGGCTCTTCCGAGATGAGCGTGATCGTCGCTTCCGGAGACACTTTCCGCGCCTCTTGCGCCGCCGACAGGCCGGCCGCCGAGGATCCGATGATAATGATACGCACGGTGGCTTCCGCCATGGCATTCTCCTCCGCAGGTTGTTCCCCAATGTATATGCCTTCGCGGTGACACGCTGTCAACAAAAACAATCTTGACAAGCGACCGTGAAGGACGCTATAAACCTCCGATGTCGTGCATCACCA
>JAKLFG010000016.1 GCA_022711315.1 bacterium
CTTATCTACATCGAGCTCACCCGCGAAACGGTCATCTACGCGGGCAACCGCTTCGTTCCCTACGCGCTGTTCCCCTACTGCAACATCAGCGTGACCCGGATGTGGGGACTCAAGAAGGAAAAGGTCGTGTTCAGCGTCGGCAAATCGATATTCAACCGCACCTCCAAGGCGAACATCGGCGAGATCCTGCTCGCCTACGGCGGCGGCGGACACCGTAACGCCGGCACCTGCCAGATAGAGATCGACCGCGCCGACGCCGTCGAGAAGGAACTGCTGGAAGCCTTCACCCAGACCGTATAGCCGTGCACGACCCCATGTCGGGAATAAAACCGCGCCGCACCTCTGTTCTTGTGCCGTGACCGATCATACAGGAGGATAGCCATGGACCACGCCCAGTTGAATGAACGGATCGAACGGACCGCGACCGCCATCCGCGCCCTGAAAAGCGAGATACAGAAGATCATCGTCGGGCAGGAGGAGATGATAGAGGCGCTCGTCATGGGCATCATCGCCGAGGGACACATCCTCCTCGAAGGGGTGCCGGGGCTCGCCAAAACGACCGCCGTCCGGGCCTTCGCCGCCGCGACCGACCTCGATTTCAAGCGGATACAGTTCACCCCCGACCTGCTCCCCGCCGACATCATGGGGAGCCGCATCTTCAACATGGAAAAACGGGATTTCGAGATAAAGCAGGGCGTGGTGTTCAGCAATGTCATCCTCGCCGACGAGATAAACCGGGCCCCCGCAAAGGTCCAATCGGCGCTTCTCGAGGCGATGCAGGAACGGCAGGTCACCATCGGCGACCAGACCATCAGGCTCCCCGACCCGTTCATCGTGCTCGCGACGCAGAACCCCATCGAACAGGAGGGGACCTACCCGCTGCCCGAGGCGCAGATAGACCGTTTCATGTTCAAGGTGCTTATCGACTACCCCACCGTCGACGAGGAACTGCGCATCATCGAGCGACACGAGAAACGGGAGTTCGACCGTACGCTGGCGCGGATCGCGAACCGCGAAGCCATCAAGGAGTGGCGTTCGGTGGTCGACCTCATCTACACCGATGAACGGATCAAGAAATATGTGGTGTCGCTGGTGTTCGAGACCCGCAACCCGCGCAAGAACGATCTGAAGCAACTCATAGAGATCGGCGCCAGCCCGCGCGCCAGTCTCTATCTCGTCCTCGGCGCCCGTATCCGCGCCTTCATCGAGGGCCGCGGCTTCGTGACCCCCGACGATGTCAAGGAGGTCGCCTATCCGGTCCTGCGGCACCGCATCATCCCCAGTTTCGAGGCCGAAGCGGAAAAACTCACGACCGATCAGATAATCGAGCAGGTGCTTAATCAAGTGGAAGTCCCCTGAGCCATGCTGCAGGAAGAACTGCTCAAACAGATACGGCTCATCGACCTCAAGGTTCGCAAACAGGTCGAGTCGTCCCTGCAGGGGTCCTACCACACCCTGTTCAAAGGACACGGCCTCGAATTTCAGGAGGTCCGCGAGTATGTCGAAGGGGAGGATGTCCGGCTGATGGACTGGAATGTCACGGCGCGCATGGGCCGGCCCTTCGTCCGGGTCTACCGTGAAGAGCGGGAACTCACCGTGATGGTGGTGGTGGATGTCTCCGCCTCCACGCTGTTCGGCCGCGCATGGTCGGGCCGCGAGGTCGCGGCGACGCTCGGGGCCGCGCTCGCCTTTTCGGCGATACGCAACAACGACAAGGCGGGGCTGATACTCTTCAGCGACCGCATCGAGGAATATATCCCGCCGCGCCGCGGTCGGAACCATCTGCTCACCATCATCCGCGCCCTCCTCACCGCGCCGGCCAAAGGGCGGCGGACCGACCCCGATGTCCCGTTCCGCTTCGTCAATAAGGCGATGAAGAAGAAATCGCTCCTCTTCTTCCTTTCCGACATGCAGTTCGGCGCCCTTCCCGACAGCGTCGCCGTCGCGGCGCGCCGCCATGAGATCGTGCCGGTGTCCATCTTCGACCGGATGAGCTATGCGCCGGAACGCAACTCCTTCATCCGTGTCCGGGATCCCGAAAGCGGCGCGGCGCGGGTGCTCGATCTCTCGGTGGCCGCCGAGGGACGGTGGGGCAACTTCAGAAAAGAAAAGGACGCCGCCTTCAAGCGGCTTGGCACCACACCGCTGTGGATCGAGAATCGCACTGATTTCATTAACGATCTTGTTCTCGGTTTCAAAAAGATGCAGCGAAAGGCGGCGCGATGAGGAACGCTCTTTTTCTCATGCTCCTTCTTCCCGCGCTCCTGCTCGCCGAAGACATCACGCCTCGATTGGAGAAAAAGGAGATCTTCCTCGGCGAACCGGTCGTCCTGACGGTGCCGGTCAAGCCGGGGAAGGAGATGTCGGCCTTCCCGAAAGCGGAGGACGCGGACTTCGCGGTCGTGGGCGCCGGACCGGCCGGGGAACAGGTACAGATAACCCTCTCGGCGCTCGAGACCGGCGCGCTCAAAACACCGCCGGTCATCCTGCGCGTCGACGGCGCGGAATACGCCATCCTGCCGGTCGAACTCACCGTCAAGCCCAATACCGTCGAGAGCGACACGCACCTGCGTGACATCAAACCGCCGGTGAAGGCCTACGAACCCGACCACACGCTTCTCTGGATACTCGGCGGCATCATCCTCATCGCCCTCCTGTTCTATCTCTTCTGGCGGCTTTCCAAACGGCGACGGAAGCAGGAACTCATCGCCGTCGCGCAAAAGACCCCCTATCAGGTGGCGATGGAGTACTGTCGGCGCGCCGAACAGGAACTGCGCGACATGGAATTTGAGCGGTTCGCCGACACGGTGACCGCAGGCATCCGGCATTACCTTGAACTCCAGAAGCACCGGCCGTTCCTTGAGATGACCACCAGCGAGGTGAAACGGGCGCTCAAGAATACCGATCTGCCCCCCGCGACCGCCGAACAGGTGGTCGCCCTGCTCAAGGAGGCCGACCGTTTCAAATACGCCGACGAACATTTCACGACCGACAACTTCAACCGGCTCCTCCTCGAATTCCGGGCCATCGTCGATGTCGTCGAAAAACAGAACATTGTCTCGACCACGCCGCAGGAAATAAAGAAATAGGCAGGCCCGGTCAGGCCTCTTCGGCGTTGTCTTCTTCCTTTCCCACCACCAGATCGGGAAGCTCATTGGCGTGTTCCCGGTAGGCGGGGCAGTGCGCCACGAGCAGTTCGCCGATACGGCGTATCGCGGCGCAGATCGCTTCGCCCCGTTTTTTCTGTTTGATACCGCGCGTCAGGTCGGCGACGATCTCGTCCCATGTCCCGTCGGGCAGATTCGTATTGATGCCGCGATCGGCCAGTATCCAGACGCGCCGCTCGAAGACCGATATGTAGAGCAGGATGCCGCTCTCGTCGCGCGTCTTGTGGAGCCCGTGGGCGAAGAAGGCGGCCGAGGCGGTCTCGCGGACCTCCTCCTCCATGGTCGCATCGGGAATGAATGCCCGTTTGAGCGCGGGGCAGAGGTTCATGAGCAGGTAACAGAGCGCAAAGCCCGGCACGAAGGCGATGAGAAAGATCGCCAGTGTATCGTGCTGACCGTATGACATCCAATTCACGAGATAGGCGACGCCGATGGCAAGCGGCATCGTCAGCGTGAACGCGCCAAGGAGTTCGTGGGCGCCGTAGTCACTGCTCTCCGGAACGATGAGCGGGACAAGTTCGCCCGAGGTGCGCCGCTCCACCTCCTTGACGGCGCAACGGATCATCTCCTCTTCGTGCGCGGTGATGAATTTCTTGGTCAGATCGCGCATCTCACCACCCTCCCGAGGAGCCGCCGCCGCCGAAGCCGCCGCCGCCCCCTGAAAATCCACCGCCGCCGCCGCTCCGGAATCCACCGCCAGACCCGCCGAAACCCCCGAAGCCGCCGGGCCGGTAGTACGACGAACCCCGTGTGAACCGGCCGGGACCGCCGCCGCGCGACCTGAGAATGATGATGAGGATGAAGAACGCTATGAAGAATGCCAAGGCGTAGTGGTCAGGTATCGTGACGCGCCCGCCCTCCGCCTTGAATTCCCCCTTTGTCGCCGCGATCATCGCGTCGACACCCGCCTCGACCCCTCCTGCGAAATCGTTATCGCGGAAACGCGGCACGATGACCTGCCGGATGATGCGCCCCGACACGGCGTCGGTCAGTTTCCCCTCCAGCCCGTAGCCCACCTCGATGCGGAGTTTGCGGTCCTCCTGCGCAATGACGAGGATCGCGCCGTTGTCGAGCCGTTTCTTGCCCAGTTCCCATCCTTCGGCGACCCGGAGCGAAAAGTCCTCGATGCTGTCGCCGTCGAGCGATCGGACCGTGAGCACCGCGATCTGGGTCGAATCGCTCGTTTCGAGCGCCGCGAGTTTTGATTCTATCCTTCCCTTCGCGTCGGCCGTGAGGATGCCGGCATGGTCGGTGACCCGCCCGGTGAGCAGCGGCACCGCGAGCGCGAAGAGCGTCGCGCAGAGGAACGGTATGAGGAATAACAGCCCCCGCATGAACTAGAACTGCACCGTGGGCACTTCCTTCGCCTTCTCGTCTGCCTTGAAATACTCTTTCTTTTCGAGGTGCAGGAGCCAGCCGTTGATGATGTTGTTCGGGAAGCCTCGGATGGAGGCGTTGAAGGTGCTCACCGCTTCGTTGTAACGGTTGCGGGCGACCGTTATCCGGTTCTCGGTCCCTTCGAGTTGTGATTGCAGGTCGCGGAAGTTCTCGTTCGCCTTGAGGTCGGGATACTGTTCGGCGATGACGAGCAACCGGCCGAGTCCCGCCGACAGTTCCCCCTGCGCCTTCTGGAACTTCGCCATCGCCTCGGTGCTGCCGAGATCCTTGGCATCTATCTTCGTCTGTCCCGCCTGCGCGCGCATCGCCACGATCTTTTCGAGCGTCTCGGCTTCGTGAGCCGCGTAGCCCTTGACGGTGCTGACGAGGTTGGGGATGAGGTCGGCGCGCCGCTGCAGGGTCGATTCGAGGTCGCCCCACGCCTTGAACACCTCTTCCTCCTGTGTCTGCATGGTGTTGTAGCCGCACGAGGTGAGCACGAACGCCGCTACGAGCGCTATGAACAGCGAAAAACTCTTCATCGTCTCCTCCATACTAAATAGGCATGGATACTATAGCGGCATCGCGCTAGGAGTCAATTTCGGCGACGATCACCGAGCCATCAGCGCGAATACGCCCCAGCCGAGATATTCACGGGTGTATTTGGCGTAGCGCTCCGGGTCCCCGGTCAGTCGGGCGCGGACCTCTTTGGCCATCTCGTCGTTGGGATTGGTCTCAAGCCAGCGGCGCATGGTGAGCCACTTGGCCGCCTCGTACCGGTCCCAGCCCTCCTGATCGGCCAGCACCATCTCCACGACATCGTAGCCGAGGCGGCCGAACGAGGCGATAAGTTCCGGAAGCGGGAGAAAGTCGGCGATGGCGACCCCTTCACACCCATTGGCGACCTCTTCGGTCGGCGGCATCTGCCGCCAGTAGGGCTCGCCGATGAGGATGATCCCGCCGGGGCGGAGGCTCCGCGCCAGCAGTTCGATGGTGCCGGCGACCCCTCCGCCGATCCAGGTGGCGCCGACACAGGCCGCCACGCCGACTTTCTCGGCGGAGACATGACCGGCGGCGTCGCCGTGGATGAACTTGACCTTATCGGCGACCCCGAGTTCTTCGGCGCGGCGGTTCGCCTGCTCGGTGAAGAGCGGGCTCAGGTCGACGCCGGTGCCGGTGATGCCGTGGTCGCGCGCCCAAGTGCACAGCATCTCCCCCGAGCCGCTGCCGAGGTCGAGGATCCGGGTCCCCTTCTCCATGCGCAGCACCGTGCCAAGGGTGGCGTATTTTTCGGGGGTGAAGGGGTTATGGATGCGGTGGGCGCTTTCGGTGATGGTGAATATCCGGGGAATGTCCATGGCAGAGAACCTCCGTAGTTATCTCACAAAAAGACAAGGGAACTCTAGCGCAACGGCGAAGAAATGCAAGTAGCATAATTTTCGTGTGACAGCAAAAAAAAGTTGCCTTACTCAATATGAAAGTTAGACTTGCTCTGAAAATGCAAGGGGGCAAAATGCATGAACTATGATCTTGAAAAAATTCATCAAAGTTGCGGCTGGCATGAAAAAGACATAAAAAACAGCAAAATCTGCGGCTGCTTTTATTGCCTCACATTGTACCCGCCAAGTAAAATTAAAGAATGGACTGATGAAAGACCAGATTGTCCTCGAGGCGCTGGCAAAACGGCACTATGTCCAAATTGTGGTATAGACTCGGTGTTGCCAGACAACATACCATGCAAATTGGACATTAAGCTTCTTCAAGCAATGCACCAAGAATATTTCTAATTCGCTATTCCGCCACACAGTATATATGAAATTTTCTCTTGACTTCCGTTTTTCTCTCTGCTACAAGTAGTGGACCGGGCGCCCGGTCAAGACGGAGGAGACGATGACGCAACCCATCGAGAAATGCAGTCACGCACGGCATGAGAAGGGCTGTCAGACGCGCCACCGCATCATCGAAGCGGCCACTGCCATCCTCATTGAGGAAGGCAAGCCCGGCTTCACCACCCGCGCCATCTGCGAGAAAGCGGGCATCGGCAAAGGGAGCCTCTACCACCACTTCACCGACACCCACGAACTCTTCCTCGCCGTCGCCCGCACCTTCATGGAGCACTACTTCTCCGCGATGGCCGACCAGCAATTCGAGAGCATCGATGACTTCTTCCTGAAATTCGGACGGCAGGCGATCACGCAGATCAGCGGCTCCTACCGCATCCGCGAACGCTTCATGCCCTTCCTGATCGAAATGGTCGAAGATCACGACTTCGTGGACGAGATCATGGCGAAGAACGGCATCATGCAGGAATCGCTCATCGCGAAGCTGGGGGCACTGGCGGGTGGAGAGGTGCCGCGCGAGGTGCTCGCCGATGCGGTGCTCGCCCTCTTCACTCTTCTTGAAGGGACCGAGAATCTCATGCAGTTCAATCGCGACGAAAAACGGTTCCTCGCGATGTGGGAACGGCTGGCGAAACTGCTGGCCGACCATGTGAAACAGAACACCATACGGAGCAAGAAATGAGAAAAGTGCTGTTTTTGTGTCTCCCCTTCTTCTCTGTCGCCCTCTGCGCCGCCGAGCCGACGGTCGAGGAGATCGTGAAGAAGAGCGACGAACTCTACCGTTCGAAAACCAGTTATTCCGAGATGGAGATGCAGATAGAGACGCCCGACTGGAAGCGCACCATGAAACTCAAGGCGTGGACCGAGGGGATGAAGAAGACCTTCATCACTATACTGGAGCCGAAAAAGGACGCCGGCATCGGCACCCTGCGGATGGACACCGAGATGTGGAACTACTTCCCGAAGATCAACAAGGTCATGAAGATACCGCCGTCGATGATGATGGGTTCGTGGATGGGGAGCGACTTCACCAACGACGATCTGGTGAAGGAATCGTCACTGCTGGACGACTACACCTACAAACTCATCGCGGGGCCCGACGCGACCAAATACTACATCGAACTCATCCCGAAGGAGAAGACCGCGAGTGTCTGGGGGCGCATCGTCATCACCGCGAACAAGGGCGACTATCTGCCGGTGGCGCAGGAATACTACGACGAGAAAGGGACGAAGGTCCGGCTGATGACCTTCAGCGATGTCAAGATGTTCGGCGGCAAAAAGATCCCGGCGGTGATGGAACTGCGGTCGCTCACCAAGTCGGGCAACAAGACCACTATTATATATGGGGATGTCCAGTTCGATGTGAAACTCGACGCCGACACCTTCAGTCTGCGTAACCTCCAGAAGCAGAGGTAGCCGATGTTACTATTCAAAATGGCATTTCGCAATCTCCTGCGCCAGCGGCGGCGGAGCCTGCTGACCGGCCTGACGATGCTGGTGGGCTATGTGCTCTTCGCCATCAACACCGGCTTCAGTCAGGGAGCGTGGGGGATGATGATAGACCTCGTCACCCGCGACCACACCGGCCACGCCCAGATACACGCCACGGGCTATCTCGACCGGCCGTCGCTCTACAAGAATTTCGCCGACACCCCGGCGCTCTATGCAACGCTCGCCACCGACCCGGCCGTCGTGGCCGCGACGCCGCGCATCCACTCTTCGGCGCTCGCCTTTGTCGATACCAAGACCACCGGCGTGAAACTGATCGGCATCGACCCGGAGCGCGAAAAGGTAACGACCCGGATCGCCGATAAAGTGCGCGACGGGGCGTTCCTCCCGGCGGCCGCCGCGAAACAGGCGCTCATCGGCCGCACGGTCGCCGATGTGCTCAGGGCGCGGGTCGGAAGCGAACTGGTCCTCATATCGCAGGGGGCCGACGGATCGATCGCCAACGACCTCTTCACCGTCGCCGGCATCCTCGGCGACGCGAAGGACACCTCGGAACAGAACAATGTCTATCTCCACCTCGCCGATGCGCAGGAATATCTCATGCTCGGCGGGAAGGTGCACGAGATCGCGCTTCTCTTCGCCGACCACAAGAAAGCGGAGAAAATGACCGAACGGCTCGGCGCGACCATCGCGGCGGCGGGGTTCCGCGACCTGTCGGCCGAATCGTGGATGGAGGTCGAACCGGAATTCTACCGCACCATGCAGGCCGACCGCAAGGGCGACAACATCAGCCAGTTCATCATTATGCTCATCGTCGCGGTGGGAGTGCTCAATACCGTCCTCATGACGGTCCTCGAACGGACCCGCGAATACGGCGTGATGGCGGCCATCGGGACAAGCCCCCGCCGGATATTTTCGCTCATCGTCCTCGAAACGGGGATGTTGGCGCTCGTTTCCTGCTTCATCGGGGCATTCCTTGCGTCGTTCGCGCTGTGGTATTTCGCCGCGGTCGGCATCTCGTATCCCGAACCGGTGACCATCGCCGGGCTTACCGTCACGACGCTCCGCAGCGAGTTCTCCGCCATCGCCTACTACAAACCGCTCCTCATCGTGGCGCTGACCGCGCTGTTGGTGTCGCTGCTTCCCGCCATCCGCGCCGCCCGGATCCGTCCGATCGACGCGCTACGGTCGCTGTAGGAGGCCGCCATGACGCTGTTCGTCAAACTCGCGTGGCGCAACCTGTTCCGCAATAAACGACGGACGATACTCGCCGGGCTCATGATCGGGCTCGGGCTTGCCGCGATGATCACCACCGACGCCATCACGATAGGGACCATCGACAACATGATCGCGACCGCCACCGCGTCGTTCCTCGGCGAAGGGCAGGTGCATCGCGAGAACTTCCGCAAGACCTTTGAGGTCGAAGCAACCATCGTGAACGGCCCGGCGCTCTTCGAAAAACTGAAAAAAGACCCGCTGATACGGCAGACGGCCCCGCGCACCGCCGCCTTCGGGATGATCACGAGCCCCGCCAATGTCCAGTCGGTGATGCTCTACGGCATCGACCCGACCTACGAACGCGACCTCTCGAAGATAGACGACCTGCTCGTGTCGGGCGGATACCTCGCTACGGCCGACGAACCGAAGATATTGTTGGGC
Organism: bacterium; assembly: GCA_022711315.1. Classification (GTDB taxonomy): domain Bacteria; phylum UBP6; class UBA1177; order UBA1177; family JAKLFG01; genus JAKLFG01. The sequence continues at coordinate 9,494 of JAKLFG010000016.1, forward strand.
GAAAAGACGGCCGATCTGCTGGAGGTGGGCGTCGGGGACAAGATCGTCGTGACGGTAGCGCAGGCCCACACCGGCGAACTGTCGCAGGAACTCTTCCGCGTCGGCGGCATATTCAAGTTCGGGTCGCGCCAGATGGACGGCGGCATGGCATTCATCCCACTCAAACGGGCGCAGGAGATGCTGAAACTGGGTAACAACCTCCACGAGATCGCCTTCTCCTTCCACGACAAACTGAAAAGCGAGGACAAAAGTCTGCCGCTCTGGGGCGATCTGTCGGCGGGCGGCAATGAGGCGCTCCCGTGGACCGAACTGGTGTCGGAACTCGCCATGATGCGTTCGATGACCGATTTCAGTCTCTTCCTCGTCGGCATCATCCTCTTCGGCATCGTCGCGGTCGGCATCATTAATACCCTCTTCATGTCGCTCTACGAACGGATGTTCGAATTCGGCGTCATGCGGGCCGTCGGCACCCGGCCGCGGCAGGCGGCGCAACTGATGGTGATGGAGGCAGGGGCGCTGTCGCTCATCGCCATCGTCATGGGGATCGTCGTCGCGATCGTCGTGAACGGCCTGCTCCTGCATTACGGCATCGATTACAGCGGCAGCGAATTCGTGGTGACCCTGCGCGACCCGATCTATCCGGTGCTCACCGCGAAGCAGTTCACCGTCTATCCTTTTCTGCTGTTCATTTTTACCTGCCTTGTCGGGCTGTACCCGGCGATCTACGCGGCGAAACTGACCCCCGCCAAAGCGATGAAACGCGGACTTTAACCAGATGGAGCATACGATGGAACAGGTCATTCGCATCGAGAAGGTATCGAAGATATACCGCACCGGCGAGGTGACGGTCGAGGCATTAAAGGAGGTCTCGCTCACCGTCGCGAAGGGCGAATTCAGCGCGATCGCCGGCCCGTCGGGGAGCGGCAAATCGACGCTCCTCAACATCGTGAGCGGTCTGGACAAGCCCGATGGCGGCACGGTGGAACTCGGCGGCCGGGCGATGACGGCAATGAGCGCGTCGGACCTGTCGGACTTCCGGCGCGACCATATCGGGTTCATCTTCCAGAGTTACAACCTCATCCCGGTCCTCACCGTCGAGGAGAACATCGAGTATGTGATGCTCCTACAGGGAGTGCCGAAAAAGGAACGGCGCGAACGGGTGGCGAAGATACTGACCGAGGTGGGACTCGACGGGATGCAGACACGCCTGCCGATACACCTCTCGGGCGGCCAGCAGCAGCGGGTGGCGGTGGCGCGCGCCATCGTCTCGCGGCCCGACATCATCCTTGCCGACGAACCGACCGCCAACCTCGACTCCAAGACGGCCGACGCCCTGCTCGACATGATGCAGGAACTCAATGCGAAACACGGCGTCACCTTCCTGTTCTCGACCCACGATCAGATGATCATGGACCATGCGCGGCGGCTCATCACCCTGCGCGACGGCCGGATATTCAGCGACGAGGTGCGCGGCTGATGCGGACGCTTTTCGCCCTGACGCTCCTTTTCACCGCCACCCTGTCGGCGGTCGAACTGGCCGAGGGGCTCACCCTCTCGGGTTGGGGAAAGCAGTATCTGGGCATCACCGGCATGCAGGAAAATGTTACGCCCGACGGCGTCACCCCCTACGAGCCGCAGGGGACGGTCCAGCAGTCGCTCCGCCTGCGCCTCTTCTATAAACCGGCCGACTGGTTCGCGGCCGAGGCGGCATGGCAGGTCTCGCCGACGGTGTCACAGATGGGCAACGACGGGTACGCATCCTTCTTCACGCCGTCGCTGAACGACTACCGCGTCACCGACCTCAAGGACACGCTCTACACCGGCCCCGGCGGACAGATACTCTTCCCCCACACCATCGACCGGATCAATGTCTCGTTCACCCTCCCCTTCATGGACATCTTTGTCGGGCGGCAGGCGATATCGTTCGGCGCGGCGAAGTTCCTCAACCCGACCGATGTCTTCGCACCGCTCTCTTTCCAGGATATCAACCGCGAGGAGAAGGTCGGTGTCGACGCGGTCCGCGTGAAATTCCCCATCGGCGAGATGAACGAACTCGACGCCGGGTATGTCTTCGGCCCCGACGGCCGGTTCTCGAAAAGCGCCGCCTTCCTGCGGGCCAAGTTCGCGCTCCGGGAGACCGACTTCACGCTGATGCTCGTCGAGTATCAGTACAACCTGCTCGCCGGGCTGTCGATCGAACGGGCCATCGGCGGCGCGGGGGTCTGGCTTGAGGCGGCCTACACCGCCGACGGCGTCATCGAGGGGCGAAAAAACACCGACGACGACCTGCGGATCTCGGCGGGCGCCGACTACAACTTCGCCGACGCGAATCTCGTCCTGTTCGGCGAATACCACTATTCGATGGCGGGAGAACTATACCCCTCGAAGTACCTCGCCAACGCCGCGAGCACGGCGGCCTACCGCGACAGCGGCATCTACCTGCTCGGCGGCCATTATCTCGCGGTCGGCTTCTCGTGGGAGATCGTGCCGCTGTTGAACGGATCGTTCCAGACGCTCGTCAACCTGACCGACGGATCGCTCCTCATCGCGCCGCGGCTCGAATACAGCATGGCCGACGATCTCTTCCTCGATGTCGGCGCGTCGGTCGGCGCCGGGGCGACGGCGCGCAGGGACTCGCTCCTCGGCTTTACCTACCCCGTCCCGCGCTCCGAGTTCGGCCTCTACCCCTACACCGTCTACACCACGGTACGGTTGTATTTCTGAGCGTTATCTGTTATAATGTGCCGTTCTTTCGTGGAGGCGCCATGAGACACCTGCTTTTTCTCGCGGTCGGCGTGCTGATCTTTTCCTGTGATGCGCTCTCCCTTCAGGAGCGCGGCTCTGCCGGTCAGCCCTGCTTCACCGACGGCACCTGTCTTGCGCCGCTGACCTGCGTCGAGGATATCTGCGTGACCGCAGGCGGCGGTGATGCGGACAACGAACAATCTGACGATCAGACCGATCAGCCGGACCAGACCGATCAGGCCGACCAATCGGACCCGTCAGACCAGTCTGACGACGCGGCGATCCCCGACGATGACACGGCGGCTCCCAACGACGATACTCCCCTACCCGATGACGATACCGTGATACCCGATGTCGACACTCTCCCCGAGAACGCCTGCAACGAGGGCGAGATCTGCTGGTTCGTCATCGATACCATCCAGAACGCTTGCTACAATCTGACCGGATCGGTCACCTGCCCGTCGGAGGGAAGTCAGTTCTACGGACAGGACGGCAACTATGCGGGCGGCGGCCGCGAGTTCCAGAACCGGACCACCTCGGGCCCGACGCTCATCGACGACAACCAGACCAAACTGGTCTGGCAGAAAGCGACCGACGGCACCACCCGTTCGTGGAACGATGCCGAGAGTTATTGCACGGGGCTTGCCGGCAGCAACTACGGCGACCGCACCGACTGGCGGCTCCCGACGCGGCAGGAACTGCTGAGTCTGCTCGCCTTCGACGCGCAGTCGGTCGAGGCGCTGATAGATGGTTTCTATTTTCCCTCCACCCCCGCCGACAGCTTCTGGACCGGCACAAATCACGGCTATAACTACTACTATGTCGACTTCTCGGGCGACGGCATGTCCTACTCCGACGCCCCCGGGACGCTCCATCAGGTCCGTTGCGTCAGTTCGCCGTGGAACTATCTTCCCGCGCGGCCGATCACGCGCTGGGGCGAAACGACCGCCGGGGCCGACACCGTCATCGAGGATGCCCTGACGGGGCTCGTCTGGCAGATGGCCTTCGACTACGACGAACGCCTCTGGGCCGACGCGCTCGCCCACTGCGCCACGCTCGACCATGCCCAGAAGAACGACTGGCGGCTCCCTGACATCAACGAACTGGAGAGTCTCATCACCTACGGCGCCCAGCCGGAGCATGTCACCACCTTTCCCACGATAGACGAGGACTATTTCTGGAGTTCGACCACCAACGCGAAGGACATCGCGAAGGCGTGGGTAGCCGAATTCAAATACGGCATCATCCGGCCCGACATGGCGAAAGATGTCAACAGCAACGGCATCCGCACGATCTGTGTGCGGAACAAGGACTGAATCTAGCGATACAATTCCTTCAGCGCGGCGATGAGCGAAAGATGATCACGCGTTCCCGCCGTTTCGCGGACGCTGTGCATCGCCCACATCGGCACCCCGACATCGACGCCCGGCACCGAAAGTGCGGCGGTCGTCATCGGGCCGATGGTGCTCCCCGACGGGACATCGGAGCGGTTCGCTATCTTCTGGCACGGCACTCCGGCGCGACGGCAGAGTTCGCGGAAACGCTCGGCCGTGACGGCGGTGGTCGCGTACTTGAACCCGGCGCTCACCTTGATCACCGGGCCACCGTTCATGAGCGGCGCGTAGGCCGGATCGTGCTTTTCGGGAAAGTTGGGATGTATCGCGTGGGCCGCGTCGCAGGAGACGAGGAACGACTTGGCGAGCGCCCGGTGGAACTCCTCGCGACCGGCGTCGTGCGCCATCACGATCCGCTCAAGCACCGTCGCGGTGAAACCGCTGTCGGCCCCCATCGGTGTGCGCGAACCGATCTCCTCGTTGTCGTAGAACAGCGCCACCGCCGTCGCGTCACCCGGCTTTGAATCGAGGAACGCGGCGAGTATCGCATGGCACGAGGCGAGGTTGTCGATGCGTCCCGACGAATAGAGTTCGTCGTCGCGCCCGAACCGCACCGCCGGCTGCGGATCGTAGAGATAAAGGTCCATCTCGCCGACAGCCGTCACCGGCACGCCGAGCGTCTCGGCGAGGAGCGCCTTGAGCACCTGCCAGCCGTCGCCCCCCTTCGCGTCGGCGCACAGCACCGCCTGCAAATGGTTCTGCGGGTTGTACTCGAACCCCTTATTGACCTCGCGATTCATGTGTATCGCCAGATTAGGGACGATGGCGACCGCCCGTCCGGTATCGACGGCCCGCGCCTCCCAGCCTTTTTTACCCTTCACCATCACGCGACCGGCGACGGCAAGGTTGCGGTCGAGCCAGGTCGCCACGATGGGACCGCCGTAGATCTCGGTCGCGACGCGGACGACATTCTTGCCCATGCTCTCGGACTCCGGCTTTATCTTGAGGAGCGGGCTGTCGGTATGTGCCCCGGCCATCATGAAGCCGCTTTCCCACGGGCTTTTCCGGCCGACGCGGAACGCGATGACCGCCGAATCGTTGCGCACGACGAAGTAGCCCGCGCCGCTCTTCAGCGACCACTCGTCGCCTTCGTCGAGCCGCTCGAACCCCGCCTTTTCAAGACGGCCGATGATCGAAACGGTCGCGTGGAACATGGTCGGGGATCCGTCGAGAAAAAGGAACAGGTCATCCAGCGGCGCGCGCATCGCTTTGTTCATGGGGTTCTCCTGTCGTTTATGGGTACACATCCGTCTTTTTGACGCTCGGGGCGACCTTCTTCTGTTCCATCCCCGTTATCTCGATGGGCACCGTCCGCGTCTCGTCGGTCCCGTCCCCCAGTTGTCCGAACTGGTTGCGCCCCCAGCAGTAGAGGATCCCCCGGTTGTTGTGTTCGCGGATGGCGCAGGTGTGTGTCTCTCCGGCCGACATCTGCTGCCAATCGGTGTAGTCGCTTTTCACTTTTTGCGGAACGGCCACGCGATCCACCCTGTCCAGCCCGGATTGCCCGTAACGGTTATCTCCCCAGCAATAGATCGCCCGGCTTTCTCCCTCCTGACGGATGGCGCAGGTGTGGTTGGCGCCGGCGGTCAGCGAAAGCCACGAATCGTTCTCTCCGGCGATGGGGGTCGGCGTCGTTCTCTTGGCGGTATCGCCGGTCCCGAGTTGTCCCGATCCGGCGCTCCCCCAGCAGTATATTCTCCGTACGCCCTGCTCGTTGCGGATGCCGCAGGTGTGGTAATAGCCCGCAGAGACCGATTCCCAATCGACATGGCCGCCGTTGACCTCGACCGGCTCGGCATGTCTCTTTTCGGCCGATCCGTCACCGAGTTGCCCGTCGCCGTTGGCGCCCCAGCAGTACACCCGCGTCCCGCCGCTATCCTCCCGGAGTCCGCAGGTATGGGAAAATCCGCCCGACACATAGCGCCATCCCCGCAGGTCACCCGCCACCGGTCGCGGAGAGAGGACCCGCTGGTAGGAAGGGTCACCCGACTGTCCGGCGCCGTTCTCTCCCCAGCAGTAGAGCGTTCTCTTCCCGCCGTCGGTCCGGACGGCGCAGGTATTGGAGATACCGGCGGTCATCTGCTCCCAGTCGTTATACGCGCCAGCCACCTCCATCGGCACGAAACCGGAGCGCTCGTCACCGGTCCCCAACTGACCGCTCCCGTTGCTACCCCAGCAGTACAACCGCTGGTCGGTCCGGTCCTTGCCGCCGATGCCGCAGGTATGAAAACGACCGGCGCTTACCTTGCGCCACCATGCCACGAGGTTACGGGGCTCGACCGCAAAGAAACTCTCCTGTCGATCGGAGACACCGAGTTGCTGGGCGTTGTTGTTCCCCCAACAAGAAGGCTTTCCGCCGGCATTCACCGCGCAGGTATGCTGGTATCCTGTCGAGACATGAACGAACTGGTACGGTATCTCCCACTCGAAAACGATCGGCGCCGCTTCGACATTTCCCGCCCGGTCCACGGCACGCACCGTGAAGGTATGCCTCCCTTCGGAAAGCGACTCGTAACGCTCCTCTCCGGTACAGCGATGCCACAGTTCATCGTCAAGCCGGCATTCATACCGAAGCACCGGTTCGGATGCCTCGAATTTGAAGAACGCCGAGCGCTCGAGCGTCGGGGAGTCCGGCTTTTCGGTAAGCGTCGTGACCGGCGGCACGGTGTCTTTGACCTCGACGGCCCCGTCGTTCTCACCCGCAAGAGGGAGAGAGCCCGCGAGCGTCGCACCAAGAATAAGACCCCACGCGACGGAACGACCCATGAAATAAACACCACCCTGTTCGAACGATCCGGGGGCACTGTAGCATAAATCATTTTTTTTTCAAACAGATCGGGCGGAAATCTCTTGACAACCTTCCCGCGGGTCGTTACCGTGCGGCGGTAGGGTGTCGATATGTTCAACGCGGCGGAGGGATCATGCGGGAACTATGCAGGCTCAAGGAGATATTCCGGGCCATCTATGTCTTCGAAACGACGCTCAAGAAACGGTTCCGTCTTTCGCTCAACGAGGCGCTTGCCCTCTGCGCGCTGGAACAGAATGAAAAGAACAGCCGCGAACTCGCGCAGGAGATCGGCATCTCCTTTTCCCGCATGTCCCGCGTTCTCGGTTCACTGGAGCAGAAGGGGCTCATAAAAAGGACCTTCGGCGCCGACGACCGGCGCAAGATGATATTCTCCCTCTCCCCTGAAGGCCGGAGGAAGATATCGGAACTGCACGACCACCGACCGGAGCTTCCCCTGCTACCCTGACCCGCACCGAAAAATAGGCAACGATTTTCTAGATTTCGGGCATAACTGTTGCTATAATGCACCCCAGCATTCAACTTTTCGGGGGCTAGACATGACAGAGGAAAAAGAAAAGAAGATGCCCGGGCCGGAAGAAGAGCAAACACCGACGGACCTGTCGGGAACGGTCGAACCCACGGAACCTTCGGCGCCGTCCGAAACCGGGGGAACGGCGGCGGATGCCCCTCTCCCGCCGGAAGATGATCTTCCCTCCTCGTTGGAAGAGACCGGATCGCCATCGGACGCCCCGGCGTCCCCCGCCGCAGATCCTTCCGCACCTCCTCAGGATATCTTCGAGGCGATCCGCCGTCAGGACAAAGAGACGGTCGTTGAATTCCTGAACAAGAAGGTCAATCTCTCCCTCATCAATGAAGAAGACAAGACCCCGCTGTTGTGCGCGGCCGAGATAGGCGCGATCGAGATCGTCCGGCTCCTCATCGATCACGGCGCCGCGCTGGAGGCAAAGGCAAAGGACCGGCGCACTCCTCTCATGCTGGCCATCAGCAACGCGCATCCCGCGGTGGCCGCCTACCTCCTCCAGAAGGGCGCCGATGTCAATGTCCACTCGATAACGCACTACACGCCCATCATGCAGGCGGCGGCCAAGGGCTACCTCGACCTCATGCGCGAGATGATCCCCAAGGCGGATAAGATAAACACGCAGAATGACGAAGGGCGCACCGCCCTCATGATCGCGGCCCGGTTCGGACATCGCGACATCATCGATCTTCTCCTCGCCCGCAACGCATCCCTGAAGATGGTCGACAAGAACGGCAACGGAGCGATATCCTTCGCCGAGACCGCCGAACTGAAGGCCTACCTCACCGAGAAACTCGAAGAGGAGAAACGGCGCGGCGAGACCGAAAAGGAAGAGAAAAAAAGAAAAAAGAAGGAAGCGCACCGCAAGGTGCCGCGGCCGCAATTACTCCTGCTGGCTTTACTGGCGCTTCTGGTCATGGGTTTCGGCTCGTTCTCTTACTTCTACTACAAGACAAAGATCAAGAACGCCATCGTCGAGATACCGCCATTCGTGAGAGAGGCGGCCGGTATCGTTTCACACGGTTACTGCAAGAAAACGGTCGAATGTCGCAACCGCAAAGAAAGTTTCATGACCCTCTGTAAAGAACAGGTCAGAGAATTCTTTGCCGCTCAACTTGTTGAACAAGGAACTGATTTGTGCGATAAAACCAAGGCGGCGCAGTGTAGCGACTGCCTCGCGACCCTCCCCTGCAACAAGGCAACGCAACTGTCACCCGAACTGCTGAAAAAAGAATGCCTTTTGTGTCTGAAGGTTTGCGCGCGAAAGGACTAAGGCAACAAGTAGATAGACATTTTCTCGTCCATACAGACACCTTCCCATGCGCTGGGAACTGAAACTCCAGCTCGGACGACCGCAAGGGCCAACCCTTCTAGGGGCATCGCCCCCATATTACAAGTCTCCATCGCATCGGCGAAAAAGATATAGAAGGAACCCTCCGCGAGATCGGGGGTGGCGGGGTCATCTCCGCTGGTACTCCACCCCAGAGAGGCGATACTACTGGCAAAGGTCGCCGTCTCGTTGGTCTCCTTAAAAGTGATCTGCGCCTCGATGATCTTTTTCAGAGAAAGAGGAACCTCTGAAGTGCGGGAACGAGAGGCGTAATCGGCATACATCGGCATCGCCGTCGAGGAAAGGATACCAAGGATGACCAAGACGATCATCATCTCTATCAGCGTAGCACCCCGTGCCATGCGCATGATTCTCCTCCCTAAAAAAACAACCATCCACGCGGATGGTAGCAAAAAAAAGACCGAAGTCATCAAAAAATCTGATATTTCTTGTTGTCTTAAACATCTTTTTGGCATATATTGGGATGTTTGTCATCATGTTCGAGGTGGTTTTCATGCACATACTCGTGACCGGCGGCGCCGGATACATCGGCAGCCATCTTATTAAATTGTTGGGGGAAAAAGGCCATCACGCCATCACCGTCCTTGACAATCTCTCCACCGGCCACCGCCCGGCGGTCCTCTATGGCGACCTCGTGGTAACGGACCTTGCCGAAACAAAGGCGGTCGAAGATCTTTTGATGCACGGTCGCTTCGATGCCGTCATCCATTTCGCCGCCCACATCGTTGTGCCCGAATCTGTCGCCGACCCTCTGAAATACTACACGAACAACACTCTCAACACCATGAATCTGATACGGCTCTGTGTGAAGCATCGGGTCGGCAAGTTCATCTTTTCTTCGACCGCGGCGGTCTACGGCGAACCAGACGACGGTGTGGTCTCGGAAACGAGCCCTCTCTCTCCCATCAATCCCTACGGCATGAGCAAACTGATGAGCGAGCGGATACTCCTCGATACCGCCCGAGCCCACCCCGACCGTTTCCGGGCGGTCATCCTGCGTTACTTCAATGTGGCCGGCGCCGACCCCGACGGCAAGATCGGCCAGAGTTTTCCCGCTGCCACCCACCTCATCAAGGTGGCGGCACAGGCGGCTCTCGGCAAACGATCGCAGGTCAACATATTCGGCACCGACTTCCCGACCCCCGACGGCACCGGCATTCGCGATTACATCCATGTGACCGACCTCGCACACCTCCACCTCAAAGCGCTCGACCACCTCGCGTCGGGTGGCGATACCGACATATTCAACTGCGGCTACGGCCACGGATACAGCGTTCGGGAGGTGCTGGGGACCATGAAAAGGGTCAGCGGCGCCAATCTCCGGGTGATCGAGGCACCCCGCCGCGCCGGCGACCCGGCAAAACTCATCGCCGATAACACGAAAGTACGGCTGGCATGGAATTGGACGCCGTCCTACGACTCGCTGGAACTTATCTGTCGCACCGCGCTTGATTGGGAACGGGACCGGACCTACTGAACCCTGCCACCCATTTCCGACAACAACAGGACGAACTCGTCCTCGTCTTTCAGTATCGCATCGGGTGGCAGATGAGTGGCGATATCGCCGACAGCGAAGGATAATATCGGACAGACCCCCTTGAACTCCCAGACCACCACCGGCATGCTTTCTTCCCGCGAGGTGATGCACAGCACATCGATCCGACGGGCATAATAGGCAAGTTCCCCCGGGCTCACCCGTCCCGCCCAGAGCACGAACCCCTCCCGGGCGGCATCACCGACCATGTCTCCCAGCGACCCCTCTCCGAACACGACAAATACGCTGTCCGGGCGGACCTTTCGCACCCGCCGGGCTATATGCAGAAAGCGGTCTATACCTTTCACTTTCTCAAGTCTCCCGACGAAAGCGACGACAAAAGCATGTTCCGGGATAGCAAGCGGCTTATGCGGGGCGACCGGCTCCGGCAGATGACTGCGGGTGGGCAGTATCTCTATCGCTCTTCCGGTCACATCCCCCATCTGCCCCCGCAGGTATTCGCTGTTCGCGTATACGCACTCAGCAAAACGGAAGACCATGCGCAAAAGAAGCGGTATCTTCTTGAATTTATTTATGTCAGTCCCCAACGCCCAAACAGAATAGGGAACACCGGTCACCATTCTGACGAGCAAAGCGGCGAGCCCGCCCGGTATCGCCCAACAGGCGAAGACATGAGAAATGTTATACGCCCTGACAATTTTTGTCGCCTCGACGACAAAAATGAGCAACATCTTGATGAAAACAAAGAGGTCGCCCGGGTCGTATATCCGCCGGCCTGCCAAATGACCGTGTTCCCAGCGGAACCGGTGTATCGTCACCGATCCGATCACATCAACACCGGGCCCTTCGGGGTCGGGCGTCAGGACGACCACCGGCACCGCACCCCCCTGCGGCAGCATGTCGGCGATAAAGCGTCCGCGATAATCATCCGGCGATAACGGGAATGAGTGCGAGATGACGAGCGTCGGTTTATCGAACATGCGTCTACCGGCTGAAAAAGACTGTCAACATGCGACGCAAGAAAACGGCCGGCGAACGGTCGTCCAGCGAACGGGCCGCGCGGTCACAGGCCATCGCGAGATCCGCCTCGTCAAAGAAACCCCTGTCCGGGCCATTCTCCCGTACCTGAGCCAACCACCGGAGGGCTTGCCGACGGTCATCCGGCGAGATCGTCGTGGACCGGGCATCGTAAAAAAGGGCATGCGCCTCAAGTTGCGCCTCATCGGGCATGAACCCCATCGTTTTTTCGATGAACTCCGTCCATATATGTTTGAGGACCTCGCGCCGGCGCATCGAGCGGCCACGGTCCGACAGCACCCTTCCGGTAACGCTCCCCAGACCGACACGGTAACGGAGCAACACTTCGGGGAGGACCGCCAGTTCCGTCACGAACGCCATCTCGCACCACAGGCGATAATCCTCGACCGTTTCATACCCTTGACGGTAACGCAGGCCATGTTCCGCCAACACCGACCGGCGCATCATCACCGAGGGATGCACGAAGGGGGTCGCGAAGAGCAGTTCCGCCTTCAGCGCGCCTGAATTCCGGGGCGCCTTCTGTGTCCACCGGGGGCCGAACGGGATGAACTTTTGCGCCCACGAACCGCACAGACCGACCTCGGGATGCGCTTCCATGAACGAGACCTGTTCTTCCAACCGTCGCGGCACCGAGATATCGTCGGCATCCATCCGGGCGAGGTAACGACCATGCGCCTCGTCGATGCCGCAGTTGAGTGAAAAGATAAGACCTTGATTACGGTCATTCCGGAGCAGGCGGATCCGCGGATCGTCAACTTGCCCTATCTCTTCTGCCGTATCGTCACTCGAGCCATCATCTATGACCATCAGTTCAAAGTCGCTGAACGACTGCGTCAGGATGCTACGGATCGCCCCCCCGATATGTCTTTCGGCATTATAGGCAGGGAGAATGACCGATACAAGCGGATCGCTCATATCCGCACCCATCCTTCCGGTATCAAATCACCGGTCTGTTGTTCCACTTTTTCGTTAGCAAACCATCGCTTCGGCGCAATTACTATCTTTTGGGGGTTTCGGTTCAGCCACGCCCCCCACCACGAAAAGGAACTATTGGCGATGATCTGGTGTTTGCAGGAACTCATGAGATGCATGTCATGGACCGCCGAGCCGGTGGACACATTACGCACCGGGCGATCGAAACGGAGGTTTTCCTGAACCCATGGCATGTCGTCCGAGAAGATATATATGTCTTCGACCGACACCTTTGTGGCGACGAAATCCACTGCCTTTTCATAATATGCGCCACCGAGCAGTCCGTGAAAGGCACGCGTTGTCGGGTTGTGCGCATAGTCGCCACGGCGAACATGGAGCGCCAGCGAGGCGCGGGAGGACATTTCTTTTTCTAAAAGAGCGTATTCCTCCGATAACGGTTCGCGCGGAACGAACTCCGCCAGCAATGTCTCCCTGATGTCCGAGAAGTATCTCTCCGACTGGAAATAGCCCCGTAGCGAAACCGGGTCGGTCAGCGAGTGGAAGGATTGATCGAACTGGAGATCGCGCTCGGCGAAGATATGCGTGCTTCCGGTGATGCGGCACCGTAGCCGCTCCCACAGGCCCGGCCGTCCCCACGCAGCTATTATTTGATAACGGGACAGCTCGAAGGGGCGGGGTGTGTCCTCCGACAGTTCCGAGAACCAGTTCAGATCAAGGAAGAGGGGCTGCTCCAGTCGCAGGGAAAGCGCACGCCCAGCCGCATACTGGAACATCTGGTTGCCCAGACCGCCGCAGAGACGCACCGTGATCATCGCGCCGACCTCTCCGTCCGGTATCGTTCCTGAAGTTGCCGCACCCTCTCATACTGCGACCGGTACCAATCGGCCGGGATCGTGCCATCGTAGCCACCCGGCTTGAACGAGGCGCTTGCGGCTATCATTTCTTCAAGAATCGCAGCGAAAGACGCATCGTCGGAGGAAAGAATTTCGACCCACTTTTCGTAGAGGACCCCCACATCAAAGACTTCTCTGCGTTCTCGAGAAAGAGCCCGGGTACTTAATGCAAAATGGAAGAGCAGTCCTCCAATATTTTGCCCAAAAACACCATCATGCGGTGTAAGACCAATAAAGCTAGTAATTGGTATGTTTATTTTAGGACCGAGTCTATTGATATCCATAAAATGATTGGCAGCCACTCCGTTATCGCACCCCTTACGCAGGTAGGGATAACGATCCTCGGCTAAATTCTGTAGAATGGGGCATTTCTTTTGAAATAAAGCCCGGTAAATGTTCTTAAAGGAAAATCCATGTCTTTCAAACAAAGCAATTAAGTCTCTGAAATAATGTCCAACAGTTCTCGACTCGCTATTGGCGCGGGTAAATCCTATGCCTTCCGAAACAACGCGCGCATCTGCCGTCCGCATGACACGATACAGATTGTTGGTACAAGAGAACCATTCGTTGTCGTACAACGCAAAACCCGGCATGTAGCCCGATTCGGGTTGCCATAAGGGGGAGCCCCAAGCGTCTTGATAATAACTATTTGAGAGCCCCGTATCGAGTCCGACAGAAACACTGCGATATTTTTCTAAAAGCCATATCGGAAAAGCAATCCAGTCTATAGACAAAGGTAAAGTGTCAGCATCAAGCATTACTGAAAATTGTTCCGAGACCAGCTTCAAGCCTTCGTCGAGAAGTAAGCCTATATCTGCGGCGTTCTTTTTGTTGTGGCGCCGTATCTGATAAAACTCTATAAAAGGAAATCGCGCGAATTCCTTACGAGCCAGATCGAAGCTTCCATCCTGACTTTCGTCATCAAGCACATAAATCTTTTCTTTCAACAGCGGATCGCGATTCTTGATGATATGGATAAGGCACGGCTTCAGAAAACGATAACTTTCCCAATGCGGGATCAGCACCGCCACGGAACGAGGCACATCAACGGCATCCAGCGTTATAGCCAAAAGTCTTGTATGCCTATTCTTCGCATCACTCACATGTTTATATTTCCTGACGACTGATGAATCGGCACGAAGAGCATTAAAAGGCAACAATGGGATACGGCACCCCAAGAAATCCTCCAATACCTGCAACTCGATCACGGGCAAGCCCGACTGATCACTCACAGGCACGACGACCACGACTCGATGCCGAGCGATTCGCATCATTTTCTTAAGGTCTTCTACTAGATCGGCGATCATCCTTCTCCTGGAAAGCAGTGTCAGGTAATCAGAGCCGCCCTCATCCCCCCGATCACCTGAAGTTGGAGAAAATGACATATTGCCGGCAGATGGAGGGACTTTCGAAGAAAAATATGGGGCTGCCCATACCTCCTGCCAAGACTTCTGTGATAGTTTATTCTTCTTATTCCAATCTTGCCAAAGAGGCAAAGACAGCTCTCCTTCAGAGGCCCAGCGGATGTCAGTTACTTGAAAATTTTGCATCTTCCTCGCCCGCACTGTCTTTTTTTGTTATTAAAACAGCCATCTGTTGCGGAATTTCCCCTCGCGAAGAATATGTCCATCCCGCAGTTCTAAAAACAAACCAATCCAACAAGTAATAATGGAGTTGAAACCCTATTTCGTCGAAACAGAAGACATGCCCCAAACCACCCTCAACTTCATACCCATCAGTGACCGATTGCCGGTAAGGAACCAATACTATCAATTGTTTTGAAAATGACAATAGGACATTGCAAACATGCCATGGATCAAGAAAATGCTCAAGCACATTGGAAGCAATTGCGAGATCATATCTCATATCAGGAGACAATGGCGTTTCTAGAATATTTCTCATCATGAACAGAGTTCTCTTGTTAGAATACCTTGCATTGGCATAATCAATAGCATTTTGAGATATATCGACTCCCAAATATTCCGCATTAGTGTATCTTCTCAACATCTTAGAGAGATCTCCTGTCCCGCAACCAAATTCAAAGATCGATCTGGAATGTGCGATCGTCCGCCGGAAAGGAGCGTGTCTACCAACACCCCACAATGGTACGCGAATTTCAGAAAGAAAATCGCGAGATATCTGCAAATTCTGTGCGGAATGGCTTTTCGCCGCTTTTGCGAACGCCTGATCCCAACTATTAACTGCACGCAAAAAGTTCGTCATGTCTTGCTCATAAGAAGCGTATGATATAATTGCAAATATTTTATTGCTACAGATTCCCAAGTGAATCGTTCGCGCCACGCGGTGTGCCCCGCATCAGCCATCCTTCTTCTCCGGTCGGTATCGCGCCATAACTCCTCGATCATCGCGGCAGAACCTCCGATGTCGGCCTGCGCGTAGCCCTTCCGGTCGTGGGATGTCGGCAGTATCGCTCCGCCGCCGGTCCACGCCGCGATCTCGGCGGCGTTGCCCACATCGGTGGCAAGGAACGGCGTCCTCGATGCCGCCGCCTCGAACAGGACTATCGGAGAACACTCGACGCGCGAAGGGAACAAGAACAGGTCGGCCTCTCGGTAGGCCATCACCGTCGCGCACCGCTCCAAATCGGCGAATAACAGTCGCTTCCCGGCGGAGCGCCAGCGCTCCTTTCCGTTGAAATTCCCCTCGGCGGCGCGGCAGAACCGCGGGCACTCGTCCTGCGCTCTCCGGAGAAGGCGCCGCACGACGCCGCGCGCCCATGTCCGGATCGAGAAGGCGGGAGCGACGGTGTCGCAGTAGTTCCCCACGATCAGCAGGACAGCGTTCGAGATCCGTGCGTCGTCGAATATCCTGATCGCTTCACGGTGCCCTTTCATGCCGGTATGCGAACCGACCAGGAGCACCAGGAACGCGTCGGCGGGTATCCTCAGCCGTTCCCGCAGGGAGAAGGCAGCCTCAGCCTCAAACTCCTCCTCGGAGGCACCGTTGGGTATCAGCACTCGGTTCTCGATGCCGTGCTCTGCAGCAAAGCGGGCATCACGGTAGGTGTCCGACAGAAGAACATTCATGTCGTACAGCCGCATCCAGCCGGACATCTTTTCGAAATAGTCGCGATAACTTCCGAGGAAGAGACCCGAAAAGCCTGTCGGCACAAGCACCTTACGCGCCTTTATCTCGTCGAGTATCGGCAAGGCGAGATCGGTCGCCCACTGTTGCGCCGCAAAATTCGTGACTATATCAAAGTCACCTTCACGGAGAAGATGTTGATAGCGTTCCCTTTCTGCCAGGTCGCCGCCATACCCGTTCACCATGTTGCCCGAAATGGCGAAACCTTCTACCCTAACGCCGTTGATAATATTCTCAACGCGTTCGGGATTCGTAGAGGTTGCGACAGTCACCTCATGCCCCATGCGGACGAGCCGTTCCGATGTCTGCGAAACGACTTCCTGCATACCGTGCCGTGCAGGCAGGTAAGACTCAACCGTGTGGAGTATGCGCATGATCTCTGACGAACCGGCGGTTCTGGTGGTAGTTCTTCAGTATCCCGACGAACATTTTCCCGTACAAACAGAGTCCCCGCGGGTCGAGACCATAGGCGCACCACGCTTTGCTCAGCAGCGTGATCGCAAAACGGATCGTCTCCACCGCACCCGTATCATAGGGACCGAACTGCTTGTGGTACATCCGGACGATATCACGGATGAGATGTCCGTACCCCTCCCCGAGCAGCGCCTCGATGTTCGCGACGCTTATCTCGACGATCGAATCCGCATAACGGTTCTCCCGGCGGTCGGTCACGCTGCCGACCTGCTCGCGGTAGACCTGCAGAAAGAGGGGTATGTTCGCGACCTTCCGGACCCGCGCGATGCGACTCCAGAACTCGTAGTCCTCGGTAAAACTTCCGGTCCTCCCGACGGCGTACCCCCCCAGTTCGCGCGCCACATCGGCACGGAACATGACCGAGCTGTGGACGAAGGGATTGTTAAACAGCAGCAGCGTCCGCAGCAGGGCGTTCGATGCAGGGTGTCGGTGTGCGCGGGGTGATCTCTTGTCCTCCACCCATATCTCGGCCCATGTCCCCACGAGGCCGTGATCGGGATTACCGCTCAGGAAGGCGACCTGCCGCGCCAGCCGTTCGGGGCGGGCGATGTCGTCGGCGTCCATGCGCGCTACCAGCGGGGCACGAGCCTCTTCAAGACCGTGGTTCAGGGAGGCGACCAGTCCCCTGTTCGAAGGATTGCGGAGCACCCGCACCCGGGCATCGCGCGCCGCGTAGCCGGCCAGTATCGCCGGTGTCGCATCGGCAGAACCGTCGTCCACGATAAGGAACTCGATATCGCCGAAGGTCTGCGCGAGGATGCTCTCCACCGCCGCCGCGAGGTAGCGCTCGCCGTTGTACACCGGCATCAGGACGCTGACGGCGGGCATCCCCTCTCTCATCCAAGCACACCCCTAAAGTAGTCTATCGTGCGCTTCAGCCCCTCCTCCAACGGGACGGTCGGCTGCCACCCGAGACGATCCTCGGCCAATGTGATGGAGGGCCTCCGGCGCACCGGATCGTCCTGCGGCAGCGGCTTGAAGCATACCCCGCTGGTTGAGCCGGTGAGCGCTATGATCCGTTGCGCGAGGTCGATCATCGCGATCTCGCCGGGGTTCCCCAGATTGACCGGCCCGGTGAAATCGCCGTCGCTCTCCATCAGCCGTATCAGGCCGGAGACCATGTCGTCCACATAACAGAAACTCCTCGTCTGCCGGCCGTCGCCGTAGATGGTGATATCCTCGTTCTTGAGCGCCTGCACGATGAAGTTGCTCACCACGCGGCCATCATTCTCGCTCATGCGGGGACCGTAGGTATTGAATATACGGGCTACCTTGATGGGGATGTGGTACTGCCGGTAGTAATCGAAGAAGAGCGTCTCGGCACACCGCTTCCCCTCGTCATAGCAGGAACGGGGTCCTATCGGATTCACATTTCCGCGATAGTCCTCGGTCTGCGGGTGGACCTCCGGGTCGCCGTACACCTCCGAGGTCGAAGCCTGCAGCGTCCTTATCCTTCCCCGTTTCGCCATCTCGAGCATGTTGATGGAGCCCATGACCGAGGTCCGAACCGTCGCAACCGGGTCGTACTGGTAGTGTACCGGGCTCGCCGGGCAGGCGAGGTTGTATATCTCGTCGACCTCGAGGAAGATGGGAGTGGTAATATCGTGCCGGACCACCTCGAAGAAGGGATCGGGCAAAAGGTGGACTATGTTATTCTTTCTACCGGTAAAAAAATTGTCTAGGCAGATCACATCATTTCCCGCCCCCAGGAGTCTCTCGCAAAGAGCCGATCCGATGAATCCGGCACCGCCGGTCACCAACACTCGTTTTCTCGCGTAGGGGGTCATCTTGTCCTCCTGAACATTCCGAACATATCCCTGATGGTCTTCTTCTTTCGAGCATTTCGCACTCCCGGGAGAACGAACCATGTTGCCGTCAACATCCGCATCTTGGTCTCGGTGTCGTTCTGCCGGAGCCCCTTATCGGCCCACGCCTGAAAATCAGCGAAGATCAATCGACGCTGCATATCGGTATCGGTCGATGTCTCCCGACGGATCGATTGTGCTGGAGCATCGAGATAATACAACAGGGGAGCCGAGCAGTAAGAAATATCCGTACACGAAGCTACGCGCAACCAAAAGGCATAATCCTCGAGCGCTTTCATTGCCGGGCACTCCGGAAAGAATCCTGTCCGGTCGAAAAGAGAATGGTGTATCAAGGCGGAACTGCAAATTACCCAATTCGTTTCGACAAGCTCCTTGAATGTAAGAATCTCTTTTTCTCGCGACAGATAAGCTCCTGGTATGTGACCATTCGGCAACAAACGCAAGGCATTTGCTGAACACGCCTTTGTTTTCGTGCGATCAAGCAAGGACATCTGCATCATCAATTTATTAGGCAACCAAATATCATCGCTATCAAGAAACGCGATCCATTCACCGGACGCCGCTCGAATACCCCGATTCCGCGGAATGGCAGGCCTTCCAGCGCGAGGGCCGGGCAACCATTTCACGCGGGGATCTGCGATCCGTCGCACGATATCGGCCGTATCGTCGGTCGAACCATCGTCACAGACGAGCACCTCCAGTTCTCCATGAGTTTGCGAGAGAACGCTTTGGATGGTCCGCTCTATACAGTATCCCCGGTTCCATGTGGGAATGATGACCGAGACCCTATCGACCATGGAGCCTCCTCGAAACGGCCACCCAGTTGGAGTAGCGGTAGTGCTCTTGGACCGCTCCGTACGCACAGGGGACCAATCCCTGCGGGCACAGGCGACAGACGATATACTGTTCCGAAAGCAGATCGAAGGCTTCCTTCAGCGAGGTTCCCGCATCACGGTAGGTACCACCATACTCGAACTGGATCATATCCGCGACGGACCTCTCGATGAGGTGACGCATGCCGCGCAGCACCGCCGTCTCGTTCCCTTCGGTGTCTATCTTCACCATATCGATGCGCTCAACGCCGCGAGAGACGCAGAAATCGTCAAGCATAACGCAAGGGACCCTTCTTTCGACAGTATCGCTGCTCCGTCTGAAAAGAGAGCTCTGAGACGGGTCGGCCGTGTTGATATGGATCGTAATATTGTCACCGGTGTCGCCCACGGCCGTCGTATGGATCTCGGCTATCCTCCTTCCCTGCAGTGCCGGCAGCAGGTCGCGGTTCGGCTCGAAACAGACCACGCGGCAGGCGGGGTTGACCTTCTGCACCTCCGCCGCATAGTCGCCTTGATTGGCGCCGACATCCAAGACCAGCGACCAATCGCGAGCCATCTCTTCGAGGAGGAAATATTCACCATTGGTACGGGGGTTGCAGTCGTCAAGACCATCACCAGTTTTTCTCTCCTCCGCCGCCGACGCCGGTGTACCGGGGACTCTGCCGAAAAAACGCCTTAGCTTGTCTCGCCAGAGATGAACCATTACTTCTCCTCTCCCACCGTCATCCGTTCGTATTGGCGGCACCAAGCAACCATCCAGACCTCAAGCAACGCCACCTCGCTCTCATCGAGAAGGTACTGCCGCAAATAATTCCGTGCTCGTTCGCCGGGATTGATGCCGACCACATCGATCCTTTTGGAAGCGATAATTTCGATATTGTAGGTTCCCTGCCAATCATTGTAGGTCACCGATCGGACGGCAAACCCGAAATGCTTCAGAAGGTGGCTGAGCGTCGCGGAGGTATACCCCTCGTAGTGGGCAGCCCAACCCGCCTCGTGTGAGCCAAAGAGGTGGCGGATCCCAACCAGTTTTCGCGCCATCGGCACGAAGCGGGAGTTTATTTTCTTCGCGGTCTTCTCCAGATCGGGAACCTCCAAACGCAACACGCCCTCCGGGACGAGCCACCGATGCCAACCCGTCAGAAGAGCGCACGCAACGGGGCGGGTGAAATGCTCAAAGACATGGCGCAACCGCACCTCCTCGATGCTGTTGGCGGGATAACGCAACGAGAGCAGGTCGACGCACAGGTCGGCTTTCGTCGTCCTCTGGACCGAATGGGCCTCCAAAGGGAAGTCTATGTTGACATACCCGTCCAGATATGTCTCGCCACAACCCAGATGCAGTTTCATGCCTTCCTCACCACCACCACGACCCAATCCTTCCGAATCTTTTCTCTATACCGCTTCCGGGTCCCGTCTCCTTCTCGATCCAATCACCGATGTCCCTCTTGGCCGGATCGTAGAAGATACCGGTCCACTTCCTGAGGTACCGTTCCCAGTCCTCATTCTGCGACGCGAGATTCGAGGCCCTCACGCGCATGTTCGCGTGAGAGTAATGCTCCACATAGGAGTCCTCTCCTGCGATGACCTCGCGGCCGACGCGCCACAGCTTCAGGCTTAGATCGCCGTCGGCATGATAGAACGAAAGGGTCTCCTCGTCACAGTACCCCACGGCGCGCACCGCCTCGTTCAGGAACAGCCCGTGATTGAGGAACAGTTTATATCCCAGCGTCCTGCCGACCCGGTAGTTCCTCTGCTCGGGCCAATCGCGCCAGTAGAAGGCAACGGCGCCGACCTTCCGTCCCTCCGCGAGCGATCGCTCGAAGAGTTCGATACCGTTCCGTATGGCGCCGGGGACCACCAGACAGTCGTCGCTCAGCATGCAGATGTACTTTCCCTGCGCGCACTTGAAGCCGAGGTTCATGAAGTAACCCCACGAGCGCCGCCGCACCGGACGCCCCTGCCGCTCCCCGCGGTTGTGCTGCAGGATGGTGATGATGTCCTTCTGCGCGCAGAGCCACTTCAGCGAGCCGTCGGTCGAGCCGCCGTCGACCACGATGATCTCATGCTCGATATTGCGGCACTCCTCGCGGACGCTTTCTATCGCCAACTTCAAGAATCGCTTGCGGTCGTAACTTCCGATGACGATCGAAACCTTCATGTCAGCACCTGTCGGTAAACATCCACATATTGTGCAACGATCTTGTCGATCCCAAAACGCTCGATGACATCGTTCCGTATCCATTTGCCATCATACCTGATATCGAGCGCCTTTTCAATCCCATCTTTGAGCGATTCGACGGTAAAATCTGCCGTGCGGACACCATTCTTTTCGTTTATCAATTCCTCGGTCCCGCTACACGGGAAGGCGACCACCGGCACGCCGCAGGCCATCGCCTCCAGCGGCGTCTTCGCAAAACCCTCCTGAAAGGAAGGTAGCACGAACAGATCGGCGGCCGAATAGGCGAGCGACAAGATAGCGGGGTCGTCCGTCCGTCCCGGAGAAAGGCAGTCGACGCCGGAGACCAAGGGCGACTTGCCTTCGCCTATCGCCAGAACAAGAAGGTCGGTCCTCCCCGATCGCCTAACCGCCTGAAGCAGTTCCTTGAGACCCTTGCGCTCGTCCTCGAGATAGACCGAAACAAAACAGATGACCTTTTTGCCGCGCGGTATCCCCCAATGCCCCTGCGCCGTCTCCCGATCGAGAGGACGGAAAACGCGGTGATCGACAAAACTGGGGATGGTATGGACCTTCCGGCCCGCGACAAGTTCGTCACCGCCATAGGTCTCGGTCATCATGCGCGAGAGGAATATCACGGTCAGGTCCCCGCATCGTGCGACACTCTTTTTCTTCGCCTTTCGCAACTCTTCGTCCAACGCGCGATATCGATGATCGGTCCCGCTCAGGGCGATGCGATAATGGAATCCTCCCAGAAAAGGATTCTCGTCGCGCACGGTCCACACAACAGGCTTATTGATCTTCTTGAAAAAACTGGGGTAGTCAATGAAGCCAGCCACCCAGTGAAGATGGATAACATCGGCCGCCCTGACGAGCGGGTGACGCGTGAGATCCCGATCGGAGAAAGGCAAAGTAAAGAACGGGGCGCTCCCGCGGCGCAACCGTTCAAGGCGGTACAGGTAATATTGGGCGCGCGAAAGAGGTATCTTGAACAGTCGTGGCGGAAGAAGGATGAACGAAAGTATCTTCTTTGCCCATCGAGACCTCTTTTCTGGCGGCTCCTCGTAGCGATACACCTCCTCCTCGCTCGCCTCCTTTTGTAGCACGAGCACCTTGCTGTCGATCCCGCAGGAGCGTAGCCCCGCATGGAGGCGGATGCAGGCAAGAGCCGCGCCGCCCGAATCACCAGTGGAAAGATGCAGCACCCTCATTTTCCTCTTCGGCTCTTTCTTTCTATGTAAGAATTAACGAAGGTGTACTCCATCCCGCTCGGCGAAATACCTGCGACATCGAAACCAGCAGAGCGAAGTTTCCTTACCGCGGCTTCCGTCTTATCCATACCGGCATCGAAAAAACGGTGATGGAATTCCACCAAAAGTTGCCCGACCACGATTCGAGAAGAAAGGATATCCTCTATAATATCGTATTCCGCTCCTTCTACATCCATTTTAAGCACATCAATAATTTTGTGTCTTCGCTCACGCATGACTGTCGCCAACCTTTTCACCGGCACCTGAAATGTCTTTTCTTTGGTGGATTCCTTCTTGACGATGCTACAGCTGACATGCTCAGGGTTCTCAGGGGGATAAAATGTCGCTATGCCATCATAATGAGCTATCCCAAAATCAAAAAAAATGAGATCCGACGGCAATGCGGCCCGGTTCTTTTTTACCCACTCTATCGACTTGGGAGTAGGATCAAAAGCGTAAATCTTGCAACCATACCTCTCATGCACAGCCATATCAAAAGAAACGTCCTCCCCGACCCCCAAGGAGTAGACAACACTTGATCCGGAAAGAGGCATGTTCATGCACAAATAAAATCCGCCGTAATCATTACCCATCCATTCTTTCCGCCAATCAGCGTATAAACCGCAATAAATCCCAACCGACCGCCATTTGGCCCGCATCCACTGATACCCCTTTACTATCAGTTGCCTCATCCTCAACACCCGACGCATTACTCTGTCTGAAAGTGGTTCGCGCGGCAGGTCGCGGTAGAACCTTTTCAGATAGAACCTCCCTATCCGCGACTGCCGGATCGGTATGCGTCGCACCGGTATCTTTCTTTTCGTCAGCGGCGGCTCGTAGGGGTTTCCCGCACCGAGGACGGTGCCGCAGTGGATCCCCGTCCCGTCGAAACCGATGTTCTGCGCCAGCGATTCCCGCGGATAGAGACAAAGCCCCTCCTCCAGATAGATCGTGGTGAACCACTTGGTTGCCCATGTCCGTATCGTCCCGCTTATGTTGGCCTCAAGTTGATCGTGGAAGGAAAGGACGCCGTCCAGGTTGTAGTCATGGAGAGCCCCCCTTTTCAAGAGTTCGTCGTAGAGCATTTTCGCATCGGGATTGAACTTCGCCCATGCACGACGCCAGGTGGCCCATCCCCAGCAACTCATAAAGCGCAAGAAGAAGGTCGGCGGCAAAAGCCACGAAAAGCCCGATCGCGGCAGGAACCCGCTCACATGCATGACCTTTTCGTCGTTCTCATAAAGGTTCAAGGCCTCGTTCATATAGGAAAGAAATACCGGAGAGGTCACGATGTCGTCCTCCAGCACGATGACCCTGCCGAAGCGCTCCACGGTCTGCGTCACCCCTTCGATGATGTTGGCGGCAAGCCCCCGGTTCCCATCATGTTCAATGATCGTCACCGACCTGAATCCCCGAATATCCTTGAGATATCCACGGACCTTCCCCACAGCCTCCTCGTCCCCCGGCCTCGGGCCGTCGGAATAAACGACAAGATCGCTCTCGGCGGCTCCGGTATTTCTCTGCAAGGCCTCGACGGTGCGGCGCGCATGCGCCGGGCGATTGTAGACGAAAAGAACTAGGGGGGCCGGGCCCTTCACTTCAACCTCACATAGCATATCCACGTATAGGCGGTCGCCTCTTTCACGAACGCCTCCAACCGGGGATCTTTTGAGATATCCTCGACTGTCGTCACCGGATCCGGCGTCGGATACACGGCTTCATCCCAATCATCGCCCCAGCGTGTCTTCACGGTCTTTATCACGGGGGGGAACTCGCAGTACACCTCGACATTTTTTTCCACCATTTTCGCATCATGTTCATTGGGATGCACTTTAACGGAATCATATTGCGGGGTCAGTGTTATGGGGGTAATGCCCATCCTTTCGGCGAGCCTTTCCTTGAGGCGTCCCCATGTCGCTGTTTCTTTTATCTTACCTTTAGAGAATGCAGGCTCGAATCCGGCGTGGGCAAATGCTTTTTTAAGACTGTAGCAGTCCCCCTGTGTCGTCGGGTAATTGTCCTCGAAGATAATGTGTTTGAACCCGAACCATTTACATTGCTGAAGTCTCTTGAGCGCATTCTGATGATCATCGAAAAAAACAAGGGATTTCTGTGTGACCTCCGACCAGTCATGTTCGGAGAAGTCCTTGTCCGAATAGGCGACCGTCGGTTCGATATGTTCCCTCAAGGCAAGGTTCAGGTCTATGGATACGATCCTCGCATCAGGGCATGCGTTCCTCAAAAGCCACGTGCTCTGCCCCTTCCAGATGCCGCTTTCCACTATCAGGTCCGGCGACAATTTTCTTGCCATGAACCAGACGGCGAACATATGGGGCGCCCTCATTCCGCCGGCATTGTCTCTTAGGGGGCGCTTTTCATAGAGGTCGGCGAATGCGCAAAGTTCCCGGGCTATCGAATCCCCGCTCCATGGAGGCACGCCCAGCCGGGCCACATTCTTTTTCATCGCAGGTCCTCCTCAGATCGTATGCCTTTGTACCACCGAGCGATTCCATATCTCCAACAGAATGATCTTATATAAAAAGAAAAGCCGGTAGTAGTCTTCCTTCCCCGTCTCTTTCAAGAACCGCTCCAGTAACGCAGCGTCGAATATCCCTGCTGCAACGAGATGCCCACTACGAATCATTTCTTGATAGCGTTCCCGCGCCCCGTCAAGCCAATCGATGATCGGCGGTTGGAACCCCGCTTTCGGGCGGCTCAACACATTTTCAGGCAACACATTTTTGAGCGCCGCGCGAAGCCACGCCTTGTGCCCCAGTTGATGATCGGGGCAACTACGGCGTAGCGTCATGACGCTCTCGATGAGGCGAGCATCGAGGAAGGGAAGCCGCACCTCGACACCGCATCCCATAGCAACACGATCTCCCAGTGTCAAGCAATTGGAAACAAGCCATGTGTCAAAAAGGAGCCGGACAACTTCTGCGGGCACATCCTGTCCCGTTCGGGAGGTGATGGCCGTAGGAAGAAAGACATTGTCAGCGGAGATATCGCGCATGGCGGGGCCGTACACCTCTCCATGCAGCAATCGCGCATTGACAAAGTCCTTGACCATCTCGTAGAAAAAAAATTGTTTTGATGGCTTATCCATGTCGAGTTCGGCGATCTCCCGGAGGGTCGTCGAGTAAGTATTGATCAAGCGGGAATGGCTGCATGCCTTCCACAGCGGCTCATATCTCCACAGCCCCTTGGGCAGGTGCCGCAGCCGGCTCACGAGGGGATGACGGAAGAGGAACTCGTTTATCTCGACCGACCGGACAACCCACGGGTACCCCCAGAAGACCTCGTCGCCGCCCGTCCCCGAGAGAAGCACCTTGATACCGTGCTCGGCGGCCGCCCGCGGCACCGCGTAGTGCCCGAAGGCGGCGATGTCGGCGATCGGCTCGTCCATGACCCCGACAAGCGTCGGGAGGAAATCGACGAAGTCGTCGGTCCTGAGTTCGACCTCATGGAAGGTGATGCCCAGTCGCTGCGCCAGTTCCTTCGCCTGCTCGCGCTCGTCGTACGGGGGACGCCCCGGGTAGCCGACGCCGAACGCATGGAACTGATCGGCCGTATGTCGGCGCGCGAGGGCGGCGATCGCCCCTGAATCGATGCCTCCCGAAAGGGCCAGTCCGACAGGGACATCGGAACGCAGCGTCAACGCGACCGACTCCTCGAGGCGGCCCCGGATGATGTCGGGGATGTCGCCGGGGCGTACCGATGCGTACTCCGGGTCGGCGGCAGAGCGGACATCCCAGTAGCGGACCGGCTCGGCATCCCAATCGTCGCACGACAGAAGAAGTGTGTGCGCCGCCGGCAGTTTGCGGACCCCCTCCAGCAGCGTGAACGGCTCCGGCACATACTGGTAGTGCAGGTACAGGTCTATCGCCGACGGGTTCAGGGATGGCGTGCGGGGGAGAAGCGGCAGGAGCCCCTTCAGTTCCGAGGCGAAAAAGAAGCGGTCCGCGTCGCGGTAAAAGAAGAACGGTTTCTCGCCGCAGCGGTCGCGCGCCATGAACAGCGTCCGCGCCTCCCGGTCGTACAGCGCGAAGGCGAACATACCGCGGAAGCGCGCCACGCAGTCCCTGCCCCAGACGCGGTAAGCCGCGAGGAGGACCTCGGTATCGGAGGCGCCGTGGAAGGTGATCCCCTGCCCGGCGAGTTCGTGCCGCAGTTCGATGTAGTTGTATATCTCGCCGTTGAAGGTAACGGTGTAGCGACCGTCCCTCGTACTCTGGGGCTGCGCGCCCCCTTCGGTAAGGTCAAGTATCGAGAGACGCCGGTGCCCGAGAGAGATGGGGCCATCGTTATAGATGCCGTACGCGTCAGGACCACGGTGGCGGAGATTACCCACCTCTTCTTGCGAGACCCGCCGAGGCGTCTCTGAGCGACGGTCAAAGGTGCCGATTATCCCGCACATCGCACACTCCCGTCCCGCGCACCGTTCAACGCACGCATCGAGGGCGTCGGCGAACCGTTCCTCGCTGAAATCGGAACGGTAGCCCGAAAAATCGTAGGGAACAACCGGCCCTTTCGCCAGCGCATCGAGCGCCTCCGTCATCTCGCCGACGGCACCCTCAGCAACAGTCAGGCCCAGCGAGTAACGGCGGACACGCTCCCCCATCACGAAACGGCTGCTGACCAAGAGCGGTCTCTCGAAACAGGCCGCCTTCGCCAGCATGTTGCTGCTGTGCCGGAAGTCGCGGTACACCGCATAAATGATGTCGGAGGCTCGTATCAGCGCGTTGAATTCGGCCTCGTCGGGCAGGAATTCCGTCAGCGTAAAGAGGTTCTCGGGCGGGTCCTGCATCACGGCGGCGCGGGCCGCCCGGTCCGCTTCGGTCAGCGTCCCCTCGATGATCTCTCCCGCCTGTACGAAGAAGAAGCGGCCCCGGTCGGCGGCCCGTATCAGCGCATACCATGTCGCAAGGTCTTTCTGGCCGCCGATGGTCCCTCCCATGAAGACGATCTTCCGCCCGGCGCTCCGGCGGCGCACCTCCGTTTCGATCGCGGTCGGCGACGCAGGAGGACGAGTATCGGTCACATCGGGCAGGAAGGAGAAATGCTTGTCCCCGAAAAGAGCGGCGTACCGCTGCGCCGCCCCTTCGTCAAGGAAAAATGCGCCACGGCAGGATCCGATGCGGCAGAACCCGTCACGGCAGGGGTCGGCCGGCGGGTCGAAGCGCACCCCGACCCACGGTGTCGGGCACACCGATTCGTAGCGGACCCACGCATCTTCGGTCATGTCGTACATGTCAAGGTACAGGAGGATAATGAGGTCGGGCTTTCTCGTGGTACCACGCAACGCCCGGACGATCCGGTCAGCGACCGAGCAGGGGGGCGCGAGACGGGGACCCTCCGTCTCCCCGGGCTGGAAGAACCGCGGGAAGAGCGACTCGACCACCGCGTACAGCGGCGGGACCACCGCACCGAAGAATGCCTTCCTTCTCCGCACGAAAGGGGACATCTCCGGCCCCGGCACGGCGATCGGCATCCCCGCACCATGCCTCCGCAGAAAGTCGCGTAGATAGTCCCGGGCGCGGGAAGCAACACGAACCGACAGCGGCCTGAAGTCGGCGGTCCACGGCAGGACAGTCATCCCTTCGCCGTCGGCGGCACCGGGATTCTGCGTCAGCAGGAGGACCTCATGCCCCCGCCGCCGCAGGTTCCGGGCGAACAGGCCGGTCCACGAATCGAGGTGGCCGCGCCACGAAACGGGATTATAGAGGAGAATGTACCGATTCATCGGCATGAAATCCTAACGAAACGGCGGAGAGTTTCTAGTGGTGACAAATAGCCCGCACACACTATGCATCCCCCTCCAATATCAAGGCACGCGAAGCCATATCGTCTAACGGTAAAATCGATATTGATGTCCTGGGGCGGCAACCAGAACACCTCAATATCATTCATCATCTTCGGCGACATGATCTACGCCTCCCTTCATGATTACCTTGTCACGGAAAATGGGACGGTGCCCCGGTGAAAATAGAAACGCCGTGTCTAAAGTATAGGGATTGATGGGACTGAAACCGATCATATCCACCCGGAGAAGACCCGAATCGATAAGCCAACGCAGCGTGCGCGGGTACCAATCGGCATTGTCCAGTATGATAAAGCCCTCATCCTTCAGCCGGGGTCTCGCCGTCCGAGCCGCCTGATGTCGCCAATAGCCGTCAATGATGATGATGTCGTACTTCTCCCGATCACCGATCCGCTCATCAAGGACCGCACGCACATACATCTCGGGGTCGGTGGCCAGATGCAGATCCACATTGCCCGGGCTCAGAGATCGTATTTTCTCGTACCAGTCGGCGTCGTTCTCGACGGAGGTCACCCGTGCCGCCTTCGACGCCCAGAACAGCGTCGAGAACCCACACCCGTATTCGAACACCCTCTTGTTGCGAAGGTCCATCTGGTTCAGATAATCGATGGCGGGATAGGTGTACCATGGCAGTGGGGCACCGGACGCATCGCGGCATTCCTGCTCCCTGATGGTCTTCATATGCCCCATATCGTAGGCCATCGTTTTCCACATGCCCAAAGAATTGCGATACCAGTCCGGCAGAAATCGCACGGCACGGAACAGCATGAAATCAAAGATTTTCTTCGCCATATCATCTGTCGGTATCTTTTTCATCCGCGCCATACGGAATAGAACGAATTCAAAAAACTTCTCTGCCAGATCAATCTTCGTCATCTTTGTTCTCCGAAACATTCGGGGATATCCCCCCGTATCTGTTATCTTATTTCTATGGAAGCTCTCACATATACCTTTCCCTGTTCCGGGAAGGGAAGGATGCCTGTGCCATAGATGTCTGCCGACAAAACATCGAACCGCACTACTCTTTCCAAACAATCGAGGGTGGTCGTGCCATTTTCCATGATACTCACGGTCAGCGAATAACTGTTCTGCAATAAGAGCAACTCATTGATGCGGAATTCCGCGACGCCGGAAGATAGCGAACCCTTTTTATCACCTCCGGACACCATATAGTTATTCAGGGAAAATATCCTCTCCCCATACAGGTTCTCGACACCAAAACCGACCCCGCAATTCGATATCGGTTTTTTGCTGCTGAAGGCGCAACATATCTTCATCGGCTCTCCTGAAAGGACGGTCCGGGTCCGAAGTCCTTCCTTATTCTCTATCCAGACATCGGTGATGATGTGCTCATACCCCCTCTCCCGCGGCATCATGCCCGGCGACACGAGGCCCTCTTCATTTGGAGAACCGGCGTTGCTTAAATAGTCGGCGACCACGGCCGCTACCGCATCATTCTGCACGATCCTGCCTAATTCTACGCGCAGCCCGCGATCGCAGATGTTTTTGACCGCCGCCATGTTGTGGCTCACAAAGAGCACCGTTCTCCCCTCCTTCCGGCTGACATCGCCCATCTTGCCGAGGCATTTCCTCTGGAACTCGGCGTCGCCCACAGTGAGCACCTCGTCCACGACAAGTATCTCGGGGTCGAGATGGGCCGCCACGGCGAACGCGAGCCGCACGAACATCCCGGACGAATAACGCTTGACCGGAGTATACATGAACCGCTCGACACCGGAGAAATCAATGATCTCATCCAGTTTCCGATCTATCTCTTTTTTCTTCATCCCGAGGATGGCACCGTTCATGTAGATATTCTCACGGCCGGTAAGTTCAGGATGAAAACCGGTCCCCACCTCAAGTAAACTACCGATGCGACCTTTTATCTTCACGCATCCCGATGTCGGCGCCGTGACGCGTGACAGTATCTTGAGGAGCGTCGATTTCCCTGCGCCATTCTTGCCGATGATGCCGAGCACTTCTCCTTGCTTTACCTCGAACGACACATCCTTCAGTGCATGGATGATGCCATTCTCGTCGGCGAATTGCTCCATTTTTTTGCGGCGGCCGCCATCCACCGGCAGATTGGGGTCATCTTTGCCCCTTCGGCGGGCCCACCACGATTGCAGGTCGCGCTGGAAGGTACGATGCGAGATGGCACCGAGACTATATTGCTTGGAAAGGCCCTCTACCGCTATCACCACTTTGGACATCGGTCACACCGTATCTATAAAGGTTCGTTCGACTTTGTTGAAAAAGAACAGCCCGGCAACGAGAAGCAGGAGCGTTATGGCAATACCCGTACCAAAAACCGACAACGGCGGCAATCCGGCACCGAAGAAGATATGTTTGAAAGATTCCATCGCCGGGACAACCGGATTAAGTGTATAGAGTGTCCGCCATTTTTCGGGGACAAGCGAAAAGGGATAGACGATGGGAGAGCCGTACATCCACAGTTGCACGAGGAACGACAGTCCCACCTGTAGGTCGCGGTAGCGGGTTGTGAAGGCGCTAATGATGAGCCCGACCGCGAACCCGAGCACCGCGACATACAGGAGCGTCAGCGGGAACAGGAGGATCGTCCAGTCAAGGGAACTTTTCATACCGATGGAAAGATAAAAAATATAGAGCGAGGCAAACAGGGCGAACTGTATCGCGAACCGGCCAAGGCCCGCGACCACTTGGGCTATCGGAACGACCAACCGGGGGAAATAGACCTTCGAGAACAGGTGTGCGTTCGAGGTCAATACCGAAGAGGTCTGGGTAAGGATGCCCGAGAAGTAGTTCCAGACGATAAGACCCCCCATATAGAAAAGTGGCTGAGGGATACCGTCGGTCGGTATCTTCGCTATCTTGCCGAAGACCACGAGGAACATGATGGTGGTCATGAGCGGCTGAACGAGAAACCAGACCGGCCCGAGGATGGTCTGTTTGTACTGCGCGATGAAATCGCGCTTGACGAACAAAGCGATAAGGTCGCGGTACGCAAGCAGTTCTCCGATGTCGACCAGCCGCCGGTCGCGCGTCGGAGTAATGATCGTTGTCCAATGGTCGTTACTCAACCCTTCTCCTTTTCCACTCACTCCACTCACAACAGCGCTCCAATTATACACTCGAAAAGAAAAGACACAAGGAAAAGAAAACAGGTGTTCGGGCGAACAAAAAATTGTCGATTAGTGCGATAGACCCTGATGATGAAGGTCTTTCGTAGTGTTCATGCAAGCCCCCTCTGTCCAGTCGTCGGGGACCATAAGAACATCCCTCGGGATGGCGCTACCGATGCCGACACCCAAGACGACACCAGACCCGCAACTAAAGGTCAGATCGTTGTGCGCGTTGAATATCCAATACTTGCCATCCACATTTGTATAACTCTTCGTCGCCATCACCGCTTGCGTGATGGGTTCTCCGTTGTTGTATGTCTGGAGGGAGGTGGTCCACTGAAGGGTACCGATAGCCGTCGCGTAGTGATCGGTCCGCCCTCCGTCGGGGTCCTCCCAGAAGACGAACTGCGCCTTCGCTATCTCCTTGAGCATCTCGGGAACCTCGATGGTGCGGGCCTTTTTGGTGTAGTCGGCGTACATCGGGATGGCGGCGACCGCAAGGATGGCGACAATGGATATCGTTATCATGAGTTCAAGCAGGGTGAACGCCTTAAAAGACAACCGGATCCTCCTACTGTTCCCTTTCATCAAGCAATCATCATTCCGTCGGCTCATCCCTTATATCGGGTCAGGAAGCGCATCGATCCGATCCTCCGTCTCGCGGGCGCGGACCGCCTCGCGACGCCAGTGGTCGACATCAAGCCCCGGAGCCACCGAAACAAGTTGTAAGTGTTCAGAAAAACGGAGGTTCGCCGCCGGGATATCGAACCGAAGAAGCGTTTTCTGAAGTCGTTCCGATATCGCGGCCCGGCGATCGGGGGGTATCGCCGCGTCGCCAACCATCCGTTCCCATATCGGGCGCAGTTCGACCCCGATCCCGGCATCCGCAAGCGCATCGGCCCATGACGGGTCATCCGGGAAACGGTCCCGGCGAAATTCCTCGCACCGCGTAGCCATCTTTTTGGCGAACCGGGTCGCCACCGCATCAGGAACACTCGCGGCGACGGTGCGGGCCCTCCCGCAATCACCGGCTACGAGATGAAGCAGGGAGACATGAGCCGAGGCGGAGAGCGAAAGGGCGCTCCGCGCGCCGAATTCACCGTAAAGCAGAAGCGCCGCGCGATGGTCGCCTTTTACGATATGATAATTGATGAGATTGCCGTACAGCGACGCGTCGCGGAACCCAGTATCCCACGCCCGCCAGTAATAGCGGAATGCGCGGTCGGGGAAGCCCGCTTCGAGATAGAGCGCCCCCATGGTATAGAGCCCCCGGAACGATACGGGGCGCCACCGGCTGTCGGCGATGAGCACCGTGTGGATGTCGCGCATCTCCCCTACCCGTGCCAGCGCCTTGCCCGCGAACAGGACCGCAACGAGCACGCAGAGCAGGGCGATCGCCATGACGCGCCGCGAGGCCCCCAAGATGGCGGTGGTCGCACCGGCCTCGAACGGCGACACGAACTCACCGATGAGGCCGGCTATGCCGACGAGCGGCAGGTAGAGGTAGTGATCGGCCGCTATCTCGTGAAGCGGCACGATCTGGAGGACCGGCAGAAGCGTGACGAGAAAAAAAGCCAT
Source organism: bacterium (assembly GCA_022711315.1). Lineage (GTDB taxonomy): Bacteria > UBP6 > UBA1177 > UBA1177 > JAKLFG01 > JAKLFG01. The sequence goes on from JAKLFG010000016.1 coordinate 42,842, forward strand.
AAAGAAGGATGCCGGGCGATATCCCTTGCGGAACAGGAGGACCGTGATCGTTATGAACAGGCCCGCTCCGAGAAGCGAGGCCGCGAATTTCATGTTCACGGAGGTCACCAGCGGATAATTGGCATTGTCGAGAACAAGTTGCAACGGGAAGAAACTCTGTTTCAGGTAGTAGGTGAAAAGCGTCGGCGCCGTCAGGTAATGGGTCAGCAGGTCGCCGCCGTGAAAGGAGGGGCGCAGGCCGTGAAGGAACGCGCTACCACCGCCCGTTATCGCCAACAGTCCGAGGATCCCGGTCAGCGCTACCGCGGCCACGCTCCAACGCAAGAAGCGCGCTCCGGAGCACTTTTCGTACTGCCACAGGTAGATCAACGCCACGAGCGGCAACATCGCCGCCATCTCCTTGGCCAAAAAACTGAACAGGCCACAGACCGCAGCGCCCAGCAGGAACAGCGGTCGCCGTCGCTCCATCGCCACCACGAGAAACAACAGGGCCACCACGAAGAAAAGAGAGGTCAGGATGTCGCGACGCCCCGATATGTAGGCGACCGCTTCGGTATTCACCGGATGAAGCGCATAGAAGGACAGTGCGACCAGCGCCGCAAAGGGCGAAGAGGAAAGTCGACGGAACAACATCCAGAGCACGGAAAGCATGCACAGGTGATAGAGGATGTTCATCGCCCGGAACCCGGCCGGGTTTTTGCCCCAAAGCAGATGGTCGAGTACGAAGGAAACGGTCCGTAGGGGGCGATAGGCGTGCAAAAGCGCGGGGACCGCAGGGGTCGTCACCAAATCGTTCTCTACGGTGAGTGCCCGATCGTCAAAGATGAAATCGTTGCGCAACGAGGGAAGATAAAGAAGGATCGTGACAAAAAAAACAAATCCAAGAACTAAAAAAAGGGGGAGGCGCAAGCGCCCCCCCCCAGCAGAAAGGAACATTCGACGGGAAATTAGTAGTGGATCAGGCTCAGGCTGTTCCCCATGCACGCGCCATGCACCCAATCATTGGGGACCTGCGCGGAATTGATCGGGAAGCCGGCGCCGATACTGGCGGCCACGGTGATGTCGGATGTTGAACCACAACCGCCACCAACGGCATTCTCGCCAGCATTGCCCGACGAATACGCAAAGAACTTACCGCAGGCGTAGGCATAGGTCGCACTTGAGATAGTGTCACCCGCCGAACAGTTCGTCGGCGCACTGCCGCTGGTGTTCAGGTTGGTCTTCCAACCGATCGAACCGATGTTGTCAGCCCAGCCACCGTTACCGCCCTGCGGGTCTTCACGGAAGGCGATCTGCTGTTTCACGATCTCTTTGAGCGAGCCGGGCACCTCGGAGGTACGCGCCTTCTTGGTGTAGTCGTTGTACATCGGGATGGCGACGGCCGCGAGAATGCCGATGATCGCGATAACGATCATGAGTTCGATGAGCGTAAAGCCTTTCTTCATTTGGTCTCTCCTTCTTTCAAACCATTAATAAACCACGAAACACGCACGGTGTTTTCTTCGGTGCCATAACAAGCAACGAGCGTGCCAAAAAAAGGCACATCATCTACGGGCGATCGAAATAATTGTTTTTCCTCCACGATTATGGATAGTTATCGGATAATAGTCGGCCCGCTCGGCCGCGCCGCGCAAAAAACCGACGATATCTTTCATGGTGCGCGCCCCGAAGGCCTGCCCCCGGAATCTCCTCACCAGATGGGCCATCGCGGCGGCCCAGAAACGGTCGGACCGCAAGAGGATCTCTTCGCGGGAGAGCAGATACCGGAAAGATCGTGGCGATGCACGACGCATATCCCAGAAACTATCGAGCGCCACACCGACGACATCATCGTAACCATACGCGATATCAGATAGTTGCGCAACATGCTCTCCCACCGAGGATCCCAGGGTCTCCTCAAGGAAGGGTATCACTTTGTGGCGGAACAGATTGCGGCGGATGGCGGTATCGCTATTGGTCGCGTCCTCTACCCATCTTTTCCCCTGCATGAAGTCCTGTATTTCCTTACGCGAGAAAGACAGTAACGGCCTGACATAACTTATATTTCCGCGCATCAAGAGATCGGATATGCCCGCAAGCCCTCGCAGGCCGCTCCCCCGGTCGAGGATACGCATCAGGACCGTTTCCACCTGATCGTCACA
>JAKLFG010000017.1 GCA_022711315.1 bacterium
GGAGCGGGCTTCGGGGCCGGCGCCGGTCTGGGCGGCTCGTAAGCGGGAGCCGGGGCCGGCTTGGGTTGCGGCGCCGGTTGTGGTTTCTCTACCTGGGGAGCCGGTGCCGGTGCGGGAGCGGGGGTCGGGGCGATCACCGGTTGCGGCGTCGGAGCGGGAGCCGGCGTTTCGGCATACGGGGCCATGATCGGGTCCGGTGCGGCGGGACTTTCCTGCGGAGCGATGGGCGAGAGCGCCTTGAGGGCCGCAACGGTCTTCTCGGCGTATTCTTTGCCTTTGGCCGCCATGTCGCGCGATCGCTCGTGTTCGCTTTTCGCCTGCAGCTTGCGCGCGGCCGCTATGCACCCGTCGGTCATGTAGAAAAGATATATCGGGTCGCGGCGATCGCGGGCCTCGACGAAGGTCGCCGCCTCGGGGCTCAGGGATCGGTTGCCGTACCGGTCGGTGAGGATGAGCCGGGTGTCCTGATAGGTGCGGGCCAGTTCCTCGAGCGCGATATCGCGGGCCGCGTCGGCCTCTTTGACGGCCGATACCGACTGGATGGTGCCGCAGGACAAAAATGGGAGAACGGCCAACAAAAACAAAGACATCTTGATAACGATATCGTTCATGGCGCCCTCACAAGGAACCTCAGGGAACGACCCTATCAGAAAACGGGGGGTGAGTCAAGTTTCCCTCCCCTGCTAAAAATTGATCCAGTTCTTGTATTCGATGTGCGGTTGGACCCACGGTCGCGCCTCCAATCCCTGTTCCTCGAAGAAGAGGAAATAGGACTTCATGATAGCGAAGTCCATCCCTTGCAGGGCCTGCGTGAACCCGTCCTGTACGAGCGGTTCCCATTCCTCGCCCAGCACCATCCGTATCTTGCCCAGCGAGAGCAGTATCTTCGCCTTGAAGTAGGATATGTTGGTCGCTACGGCGAGGTCCATGGCGCTCTGGAGGAGTTGGAGCGCGTCGGGGTATTCTCGGAGCGCCGCGTGCACATCGGCGAGTTTGCAGGAGGCCCGCATGAAGATGATGGTCGCCGGATCTATGTCGCCGCCGGCGGTGTTGTCATCCTTGTTGCGTGAACGGATGTCCTCCATGATGCGGAAGGCGCGCGATGCGAATATCTTGGCGTCGGAGAAGTTGTTCGTCTTGAGGAGCAGGTCGCTCATCCGGTCGATGAGCGATATCTCGTCCTCGTAGCATCCCGCCCTGTGCAGTTGTTTGACGATCTCGACGATCTCGTGAAGGACGATCTTGTCGGTCTCGAGGAGCAGCAGTTCGCCCTGACTGATGAGTTGGATATGCAGGAGCCCCTCGTTCTTGGCGGTGTTCAGCATCGTCTGCCAGAACAGACGGGCCCACGAGGGATCGGAAAAGCCCCAGAGTTTCGCGTTCTTGAGTTCGAGATAGAGCGCGAACCGCTTATCCTCCTGATCCTTGCCGAACGACGAGAGGATGGATTGGTAACAGCGTTGCGCGAGTTCGAAAAACCCGAGTTTCTCCATGTAGATGGCGGAGGAATAGAGGAAGGAGTTGTATTTCCGCTCGGTAATGCCGCCGAGGTTGAGGTAACTCAGGAGCAACCAGTGGCGGTTGGCGTCGGGGATGTCGCTGACGGCCGCCAGACGACCGACGATGTCGCGGTAGAATTTGCGGTCATCCGGCTCTATCTTGAAACTCCGCTTGAGGATATGGACCACCGCGCGCGAGATGAAGCGGCAGGCATCGTCGCCGACGATGACATACTCGCGTGACACGAGGGTGTCGATGTCGTTGTGCGATGAGCCGAGCAGGACCCCCAGTAGCGAAGAGGGGATGCGGTACAGGCCGAGCATCACGAGCCGGCGGAGCAGGGTCGCGGCCGCCGGCGGGAGATCGCGGTAGCGCATCAGCACCAGTTCTTCGGTGTCGTTCGGTATGACGAGGTCGTCGGGCAGTTTCTGGAACCGCCAACTGCCGCGCATGTCGAATATGAACCCGCGCCCCATGAGGAGTCGGAACAGTTCCTGTGTGTAGAGCGTATTATGCTGCGGGTTGTTGAGCACCTTCTCGATGTCGGCGGGCAGGCGCGGGGTCTTGAGGAACGCACGCACCGCCGCGAGCCGTTCCTCGTGCGGGGTGCCGGTGAAGTTGAAGCGGCAGTCGTAATCGACCAGTTCGATGACCTGCGCGCGCTGGTCGCAGACGAACAGCACGGTGAAGGGGATGAACGGGAACACCTTCTTGAGGTTGCGGAACAGCCGGAACGACCGCAGATTGACCTGCCCGGCGTTATCGACCACCCACAGGATCGGCTTGTTGCGCGCCGACCAATAGCACATGAAGGCGAGCAGGTAGTCGAGATCGTTCTTGGGCAGTTTGACCTGCACCGGGGTGAAGTTGAGGCAGAGGAGCGCGGTCAGCGATTCCCGTTTGCCGGCGGGGAGGATATCGGAGAAATACTTGTCTATCTTGGCACGCACCTGCTGCTGGTCGACGGTCTTGATGTTGAGGACCGACCGGACGAGGTGAATGAATATCGTATAGTCGAAATCGAACGGGTTGACGGTGCTGACGACGATGTTCGTGTCGTACAGCGGGTTCTGGGCGACGAACTGTTCCACCGCGGCGGTGAAGTGCCCCTTGCCGGTGCCGGCGGGCGCCTCGATCGTGAAAAAACCGCCGTTCGACACGGTGATGCGTTTGCCTATCGCCTCGAAGAGCGTCGGGATGATCGGGTCGTGTATCTGCGCCGTAACGGCGTCTGCTATCTCCTGCAGCGAGGTGGGGTAGGTGTTGTGGGACAGATAGGGGTTCAGCGACCGTTCCGGTTCGTGGAAGGTTATCTCGCTCGCCTGCGGGGAGAGTTCGCCGGTGAGCGCCGGGTCATCCTCGTACTCGGGTGAGGCGTCGATCGGCGGTATGGTCTCGTTCGGGGGGCGGGTCGGCGGGGCGGCGGGGCGCTGTTCCTGCTCCGCTTCAGCCGCAAGCCGGCGGTTGAGCGACTCCTCCAGCGACCCCAGATCTATCTCGATATCCTTGCCGTTCGTCGTCGGCTCGTCGGGGATGATTATCTCGGTCAGCGTGATGTGTTGCGGCCGTTCGGTGACGGATCTTTTCGGGGCGCTCTTGGCGTGTTTCGCCGGTGCCGGCGGAACGGTCTTGGCGGCGCCGGCGTAGCGGTCGGACAGTTTGCCGCCGCAGGCCATGCAGAAATTCGCATCGCCCTCATACAGAAGCGCGCAGGAGGGGCAGGCCTTCGCGAGTTCGCGGTGGCAGGCGGCGCAGGACAGTTCGCCGTCCGGCACCGGTATCTGGCAGAAAAAACACTTCATACACTACAAACAAGTGTTCAATACAGGGCGCGATGGTATCGTTTAACGGACCGTTTGTCAAATAATCATTTCCTCGCCGATGACCCACCAGCTTTCCAGTGTTTCCCGGCCGCTCCGGACGGTCCCGCCGACCGAACGGAACCACCCGCGTTCGAGGTCGAAGAAGGCGCGGAGCATGATGTGCAGTTCGGTGTGGTCGGGCAGGGTGCCGGCGCAGGCGACGGTGTATTCGAAGCCGTCCGCGGAGATATGTTCGGTGCGGTAGCGGCATGAGAGGCGACCGTCGCAGAAACTGCCGATCCACCCCTTTCCGGCGTACACGGCGCCGGGCGGCAGGAGGAACAGCACCCGCCGTGCGTTCGCCGGATATAGCGGGCTCAGGTGCTGAGGGCACAGGTCCTCGAAGCCGTCGGTGGCGATGGAGATGTCGAACCGGTCGTGCGAGAGGAACGCGCTCAGGCGCGGGTCTATCTCACCCGTTATCAGGCCGGTGACGCGCAGCCGATCGTCGTGGCGCATGACCCGCTGGGAAAGGTGGTACCGGTTGCGCAGTTCGATGGTGCGGCCGTCGCCGTAACGCAGGGTGCCCGTTTCGGTCACCGCGGTCTCGGACGCGCAGTCCTCGCAGAAAGAGGCGCGCACGCCGTACGATTCGCGGTACAGGAACACGGTAAGGGCCGCGACGGCCGTCAGGACGATCGCAAGCGCGGTCCGGACGCCGACGCGGCGGTGCCACGACGCCATATCCTCTCCTCCGGGGGAACGAGGATCAGTTCTCTTCTTCCATCGTTTCGTCTATGGGAGCGAACTTGGTGTAGTGGGGCAGGAACCGGAGTTTGACCTCTCCCTGCTGACCGTTGCGGTTCTTCTTGACGAGTATCGAGGTGAGGTCGCGTTGCGATTCCTTGCCGATGTTGCGGTGTATGAAGATGACGACATCGGCGTCCTGCTCGATCGCGCCGCTGTCGCGCAGGTCGGAGAGCATCGGGACCCCCTCCTTGCGCTCCTCTATCTTGCGGCTCAACTGGGCGAGCGTGATGACCGGGATGCCGATATCCTTCGCGAACAGTTTGATGTTGTGCGATATGTGTTCGATCTCGCGGACCTTGTCCGGTGTCTTGTCGTACGAAGGGTCGTGCATGAGTTGGATGTAGTCGATGAACACGGCGTCGAGTTTCCCTGCCTCGACCCGTATCTTCTTGGCCTTCGAACGGACATCGGCCATGGTGAGATAGGACGATTCGTCGATGTAGAAGGGGAGTTTTGAAAGGGTGTCCACCTCGCGCCAGAGCCGTTCGTACTCGTCCTCCTCTATCTTGCCGGTGGTGAAGTTCTTGGCGTTGATGAGGCATTCCTGCGATATGATGCGCCGCACGAGTTGTGAGGAAGGCATCTCGATGGTGAAGAAGAGCACCGTCGCCCCCTGCCGGGCCATCGAGGCCGCCATGTTGAGGGCGAAACTGGTCTTGCCCATGCCGGGCCGCCCCGCGACGACGACCATCTCGCCCGGCTTGAACCCGGTGGTGAGGTTGTCGAGTTGCGGGTAGCCCGAGGTGATGCCCTGCAGTATCGCGCCGTGCTTGACGCGCTGGTCGAGCGCACCGAGTTCCTCGTCGATGAGTTTGTCGAGTTTGACGACCGACCGGGCGTTGCGCTTGATGCTCAGTTGGATGAGTTCGTTCGTGGTCAGGTTGACGATGAAGTCGAAATCACGCTCCTGCCGATAGGAAAGCGACGCGTTGTCCTCGCAGATCTTGATGAGTTGGCGGTGCAGCGACTTGTCGGCGACGATGCCGGCGTGGTCCTTGAGCGCCGCCTCGGCGGTGAGTTGCGCCGACTCCATCAGGTCGGAAAGGAACGGGATGCCGCCGACGAACTCGAGTTCGCCCCGCTTGGTCAGTTCGTCGCTGACGGTCACCAGATCGGGGGTGCGCCCCGACCGGAACACATCCTGAATGGCGCGGAATATGTTCTGGTGGCGCGTCTCCCAGAAATCGGCGGGGATGAGCCCGTGCTCCTCCACGGTGCCGTAGAGCCCGCCCTTCAGGAGCAGGCAGCCGAGCAACGAGGATTCGGCCTCGAGATTGTGAGGGAGCGTGATGAGTTGCTTCATTCGGTCGCGGTCTTGTCCCCGGTCGCGGTCTCGGGGGCCGGCTCGGCCTCGGGCGCCGCGTCCTCCTCCAGAGCGACCACCCACAGTTTCACCTTGCCCTTGAGTTCGCGGAACAGTTTCACCTCGACCTCGTACACGCCGCTCTTCTTTATCGGGCCGTCGAGGATGATGTGGCGGTGATCTATCTCATAGCCCTTCTCCTTGAGCGCGTCGGCTATCTCGCGGGTGGTGACCGACCCGAAGAGTTTGCCCTCTTCGCCGACCTTCTTGGCGATGCTGATGTCGACCGCGGCGATCTTCTCGCCGAGTTCGCGCGCCTTGCCGTACTCGCCGTCTATCTTTTTCTGTATCATGCGGCGGTTGAACTCGAGTTCCTTGATGTTCTTCTCGTTGGCCGGCAGCGCGAAGCCCTGCGGGACGAGATAGTTGCGACCGTACCCGTCCTTCACCCGCACGACATCGCCGGCGTTGCCGAGTTTGTCGATGTCCTTGGTAAGAATGATCTTCATGGCGTCCTCCCTAGCGTCCGGTCACGGTGTAGGGCAGCAGGGCGATGGTGCGCGACTTCTTTATCTCGCGGGCCACATCGCGCTGGTGTTTCGCGCAGATGCCGCTGATGCGGCGCGGGATGATCTTGCCGCGCTCGGTGATGTAGTTCAGCAGGACCTCGGGGTGCTTGTAATCTATCGGTATCTCCGCGTTCGCGCAGAAACGGCAGACCTTTCTTCTCCGGTAAGTGACCATGGGTTTCTCCTTTTATTTACAGTTCAATGTTCTCTTCTTCGACATCCTGCGACTTCTTCAGACTGCTCTGAAGTTTCGCGTTGTATTCGCGGTTCTCGTCGACCGGCGGTTCGACCGGGGCGACGGGCGCCGCGGGCCGTTCGGTCCGTTCGGGCCGGTCCTCGTGGGCGGGTCGCCATTCGGGCATGCGGTCGCCGAGGATCGACACGCCCTTGGCGTTCGCGCGCAACTGTTCGGGGTCGGTCTCGTCGTTGTGACGGGCCGACATGAACTTGAGCACATGCTCCCAGTTGTTGAAGTTACGCTCGAGTTCGGCGACGAGCGCGCCGGTGCCCACATAGTCGAAATAGACATAGTGGCCTTTCATGCTTTTCTTGATCTCGTAGGCGAGTTTCTTCTCTCCCCACGACTGGAACGACACGATCTTGCCGTTCATCCCCTCGACGATGCCGTTGACGCGGTCGGCGAACTGCCTGACCGCCTCCGAGCCGCCCTCGGGCTTGAGGATGACGGTGGACTCGAAATGCTTCTCTTTCATGGTTCCTCCTTACGGGTGTAAAGTCCAATTCCTTTAATTGAACAAGGAGAACGCTCCGGTTGTTCAACGAGCGAAAACGGACGGAATATAGTCAGAACGGGCCGGTTGGCAAGATTTTTTATCGCCTTGCGCCGGGCCGGGGATGTCGCGCCTACCGGAAAGGGTTGAAAAATGTTTGCCTTTTGAGCGGGGCGCATTAACATCGTCCCGTTATTTCCGGCTGACGATGCGAGGTGACGGTCATGCACAAACTGGGGGTCAATATCGATCATGTCGCGACACTGCGGCAGGCGCGCGGCACCCGCTACCCCGACCCGGTGTTCGCGGCGCTTATCGCCGAGCAGGCGGGGGCGTCCAACATCACGCTCCATGTTCGCGAGGACCGGCGCCACGCGCAGGAACGGGATCTCGAACTGATAAAGAAGAGCGTCTCGATAAAGGTCAATCTCGAGATGGCGCCGACCGCCGATCTCAAGGCGATCGCCCTGCGCCACCGCCCCGACAGTTGCACGCTCGTCCCCGAAAAGCGGCACGAACTCACCACCGAGGGGGGGATGGATCTCCTGTCGGACGCCTACCCCGGGCTCAAGACCTACATCGCCGAACTCAAAAAGGCGGGCATCGTCGTGAGTCTGTTCATCGATCCCGACGAGAAACAGGTCACCGCGGCGTGCAAACTGGGGGCGCGGGCGGTCGAGTTCAACAGCGGCCGTTACGCCGAGTCGAAAAACGACAAAGAGGCGGCGCGCGAGATAGAGCGCATCCGTCAGGCGACGGTGTACGCGCTTTCCAACGATCTGACGGCCCATGTCGGCCACGGGCTCCATTACCACAATGTCCGGCCGCTCGTCGAGATGCAACTGCTCGAGGAGTTCAACATCGGCCACGCCATCGTCGCCCGCGCCGTCATGGTCGGGTTCGAACAGGCGGTCAAGGACATGCTCGCCCTGCTCCGGCCATGATACGCGGCATCGGCATAGACATCGAGAGCGTCGAGCGGTTCCGCGCCGCGGAGCCGGGCCTGCTCGACCGGGTGCTGTCGCCCGACGACCGCGCCTATGTGGAGAAGTTCGCCGACCCCGCGCCGCACATCGCCGGCATCTGGGCCGCCAAGGAGGCGCTCGTCAAGGCGCTCGGCCGCAAGGACCTCCGGTTCGACGCGGTGTCGGTGCGGCACGAGGCGACCGGCAGGCCCTATCTTTCCTACACCCCCGACGAGGGGACGCTCCATCTTTCGATATCGCACGGCGGCGGTCAGGCGGTCGCGGTGGTCGTCTGGGACGCCTGAAGCAACGGAAGAGGACCGTATGAAGATCATCGAGAAACAACTGGAGGATCGGCAGGGCGCGAAGATACGGGAACTGTTCCCCGCCGCGCCGCTGGACAAACTCTTCGTGACGAGGACCGGCGACGAGCAGTTCGGCGATTACCAGACCAACTTCGCGATGGCGGCGGCGAAAGACCTCGCGATGAAACCGATGGATATCGCGAAACGCATCGTGTCGGAGCAGGGCCGTTCAGACCTCGGCGAACTGTCGCTGGCGGGTCCCGGCTTCATCAATCTGACGCTCTCGAACGACTTCCTCGGCGCCGAGGTCGCGAAGATCGGCCGCGAGCCGTACGACCTCTCGTTCCTCGACCGCGCCGGGTCGGTGGTGATAGATTACTCGTCGCCCAACATCGCCAAGCCGATGCACATCGGCCACCTGCGCTCGACGGTGCTCGGCGACAGCATCGCCCGCATCTACCGGTATCTCGGATACACGGTCGTCGGCGACAACCATCTCGGCGACTGGGGGACGCAGTTCGGCAAACTCATCGTCGCCTACCGCCGCTGGCTCGACCGCGCCGCGTACGAAAAGAGCGCGATAGAGGAACTGGAGCGGATCTATGTCCTGTTCTCGCAGGCGGCCGAGTCCGACAAGTCGCTCGAAGAAGAGGCGCGCGCCGAACTGAAGAAACTGCAGGACGGCGATCCGGAGAACCGCGAACTCTGGCAGGAATTCATCAAACTCTCGCTCGCCGAGTACAACCGGATCTATGAACGGATGGGTGTGAAGTTCGACACCTATCACGGTGAATCGTTCTTCCACGACCGGATGCCGGCGATGCTTGATCTGCTCATCGAAAAAGGGCTGGCGAAAGAGTCGGAGGGCGCGCTCGTGGTGTTCTTCGACGAAAAGGAGAAACTCCACCCCTGCATCGTCCGCAAGGGCGACGGCGCGTTCCTCTACGCGACGAGCGATCTCGCCTGTCTCCAGTTCAAACGCGAGACCTACACGCTCAACCGCGCCGTCTATGTGACCGACGAGCGCCAGCAACCGCATTTCAAACAGATCTTCCGCATCGCGCGACTGCTCGGCTGGCAGGAACGGCTCGACCATGTCTGGTTCGGCATCATGCGGTTCGGCGATGGCACCTTCTCCAGCCGCGCGGGCAATGTGATAAAACTCGACGAACTGCTGAACGAGTCGGTGCGCCGCGCGCGGATCGTCATCGAGGAAAAGAATCCCGAACTGCCCGAAGAGGAGAAGGCGGCGGTCGCCGAGATGGTGGGGCTCGGCGCGGTCAAGTACGCCGACCTCAGCCAGAACCGCATATCGGCGGTGTCGTTCGAGTGGGACAAGGCGCTCTCGTTCGACGGCAACACCGCTCCCTACCTGCAGTACACCCATGCCCGTATCCGGTCGATAGCGCGGAAGGCGGCCGAAACGGGGCGTCCCGCCGAGCCCGACGCGAAGATAGCGATAACAGGGCCGACCGAACGGCGGCTCGCGGTGCATCTGCTCGGGTTCGGGACGGCGGTGCAGAAGGCGGCCGAGAACTACCGGCCCAACCTCATCGCCGACTACCTCTTCGAACTGGGTCAGCGCTTCAACACCTTCTACAACGCGAGCCCGGTGCTCAAGGAGGAGGGGACGGTGATGCAGAGCCGGCTCGCCCTCTGTCTGCGGACCGCCCATGTGGTGAAGGAGGGACTGTCGCTCCTCGGCATCGGGGCGCCGGAGCGTATGTAGGGCATCTTTGTCAGATTTTAGTTGCGAAGCGGTCCGGCGTATGATAACATGGGCCGCACTTCAGCGGAGGAGAGCGCCGTGGTCGATGTCGATCTCAGGAAACTTTTCAGCGAAACGAGGACGGTCGCCATCGTCGGCCTGTCTGACAACCCGGTGCGCACCTCGCACCGCATCGCCAAGTATCTCAAGAACGAAGCGGGGTACCGCATCATACCGGTCAATCCGACCATCGCCGAGGTGCTCGGGGAGAAAAGTTATCCCGACCTGCTGTCGATACCGGCCGACATCGTGATAGACATCGTCAATGTGTTCCGCCGTTCGGAGCATCTCGAAGCGGTCGCCCGCGAGGCGGTTCAGCGCGGGTGCCGGTTCTTCTGGTCGCAACTCGGCGTCTACAGCCAGAAGGCCGAAGAGGTCCTGCGCGACGCCAAACTCCCGTTCGTGATGAACCGCTGCATCTTCGTCGAACATCAGAATCTTTTTCACTGATACCGCATGACCGCCCCGAACCCGGCGCCCGCCGGGCGTCACGACCGGTGGCTGACCGCCCTCATCGTGCTGGTCACGCTCCTGCTCATCGGCTACAATCTCGCGATGTTCTACGGACAGGCCTACTTCCTGAAGGGCAGGCAGGTGTCGTCGCTCCTCCTCGCCGACCCGGAGAGCGGCGCCGATCGTCAGGTCCCCGTTCCCGGCGGCGCGGTGCTCCTGAACTTCTGGGCCACCTGGTGTTCGTCGTGCGTCGCCGAACTGCCGGTGCTCGCCGAGGCCGACATCCCGGTCATCGGCATCCTTAAAAAGCCGGTCCGTGCCGACCACCTGCGCGACATGAAACTGCCGTGGGCCAACTATGTCGGGGCGGACGACCTGTTCGGTGACTTCATGGTGTCGGGCGTGCCGGTGACGATGTTCCTGCGCGACAACCGCATCGTCGCGGTCCATACCGGCCCCCTGACGCAGGAGGTGGTGCGCGAATGGCTCGCCCTGCCCCGCTGACCATACTGCTTTCTGCGCTCCTTGTCGGCTGCGCCGCCGGAAAGGAGACCGTCTGGCCCGTTCCCGAACACCCCGAGGAGGAGCCGAACAACGATCCGCCGAGCGCCACCATCATCGAAGAGGCGGTCACCTACGAAGGGGTGATAGACGATGAGCGCCCCGCGACGAGCGACACCGACCACTACCGGCTCCTCGGCCACGCCGGCTTCATATACCGCGTCGAGTTCGAAACGCTCGATCCCGACTTCCTGCCGCTCATCGAGATAGCGGATAACCGCGGCCCGCTCAAGGATCTCCGCCCGCCGGGGAACGCCCGGAGCGTCGTCGAGTTCTTCGAGCCGATGGAGGGCAACCTCATCCTCCGCGTGAGCGACGAGCCGACCCGTCGCAACACCCCGCAGGCATGGGAGGACTTCCGCTACTGGCTCCGCGTCACGAAGCGCTGGGCCTGCGAATATCCGGCGGCGGGCCAACTGACCGAAGCGAAGCCGCTGGCGTTCGACATGGATAAGCCGGCGGCGGTCCCGCGCATCTTCACGACCGGTGCCGCGGCGGGCTACTACGCGGTGGCGGTCGCTTCCGAACGGCTGGACCGCGACAAGAAACTGGTCGCGATGGACTGCACGACCGGCGAGGTCATCGGCGGCTCCGACGACCGCGACAAGGAGAGCGGGTTCACCGATCCCTACTGGTACGAACATTTCGGCGCGCCGCGCGACCTGCGGCTCATCGTCGAGCGCTTGAGCGATGCGGTGGGCGACCGCGCCCCCGACAAGAAGGGCGACCCGACGACACTCACGCTCACGCGGCACGACCCGTCGCACGAACTCGAGCCGAACGATATCGTCGAATACGCCAATGTCTGCGATCCGGCAGGCACGGCGGGAGAACTCGACGCGGAGCAGAAGGTCATCGCGGCGGTCTGGCAGGATGACCGTGATTGGTTCAAGCACGAAACGACCCGCGGCGCGGTGGCGCGCTTCGCGCTGAGCGCCGGGGCGGCGGGCGAGATGCAGGTGTCGCTCGGCAGTTCCTCGACCGACATGGGGGGCTACACGCTTCTTTTGCTACGGGACCTCGCCGTCTCCTTCGCGGCGGGCGACACGGCCGAGGCGACCGCCTTCCTGCCGTTCACCGGGACGCTCTACCTCGGTCTGCAGGGGAGTGGCATGGGCTACGAATTCACCTACGACGAGGAGGAGGCCATCGCGCCGCTCGACGGGGTGGGGGAGTGGCCGCTCGAACTGCCGCACTGCCGCGGCGCCTACCGGACATGGCGCTTTCCCCCGTTCGTGAACGCGGTCCGGCTCTCGCTCGGCTCGTCCGACGGCGATATCTCGTGGCGCATCTACAACGGTCGTCGCTACCCGCTGATAGAACTCGGCGCGGCGGAGGCGGGCGCGGAGAATGTCTGGTATCTTACGCGGCTCTCGGACGAGACCGATATCCTGCTTGCCGTCGAGCCCTCGCGGTGCGACGCCGCCGCGACGCAGGAGGCGACGCTTACGGTGGCAGAGGCGCCGTTCACGACCGAAGAGCCCGACTTCAGCGCGCCCGACCTCGTCGTGGCGGCGGTGCCGGGCACCACATACATCGGCTGGTTCGACACCGATGTCCCGATCATAGAGAACCGCTGGACCTTCACGCCGGGGACCGACGGGACGCTGTTCCTCATGACGACGCCGGTAAAAGAGCGCGGCGGCGCGGCGGTCGACACGGTGATACGGCTCTACGAGGAGGATAATGACACGCCCATCGCGCAGAACGACGACCTGATCGAGGGGATATCGTTCTCCCCCTACAGTTCCCTGCGCTATTCGTTGAAAGGCGGCATGACCTACACGATATCGGTGAAGCCCTTCATGGACGATTCGAGCAACATCGCCGCGATGAACATCCACGCGAATTTCGGGCTGGACATCAGATTCGAATAAACCCTTCCCTTTTTCAAACCCCGTTTGTTAAACCCATCCCTTTCTTCCCTTCCCTTGACAAGGAAGGGGCCGGTATTCTCAGCCGAAGAATTACCTCACCCATGTCCCTCTCCTTGTAAATGAGAGGGCTTGCTGTTTTTCGCCGAGGACTGCGGATGCGCCGCAGGGCGCGGAGCTCCGCAAGGCGTCCGAATCTTGTAACGGCTTTCTTCTTTCCCCCATTTTTTCTTTGCCGTTACAAAGAAGAAATGGGGTCGGCGAAGAGCATCGCGCTCGCCGAAACTGCTATCAATTAAACCCTTCCCGCAATCCCTTCCCTTGACAGGGCAGGGGCCGGTTATTGGATCACCCTTTCGCGAACCTTCGCGGCCGGATTCCCCTGATATATCCCGTAGGCATCGAGATCCTTGGTCGCGACCGACCCGACCGCGAGCACCGCGTGCGACCGCACCGTCACCCCCGGACAGACCACCGCCCGCGCCCCGATCCAGGCCCCGTCCTCGATGGTGATGTCGCCCACGATGAGGTCAAAACTCTCCTTCTTGTAATCGTGGTTGCCGGTGAGCAGCATCGCCCCCTGCGACAGCACGCAGTTCGCGCCGATCGTCACCTTCCCGAGGTCATCTATCCAGACCCCTTCGCCTATCCACGAGTTGTCGCCGACCGTCAGGAACCACGGATACTTGATGTTCACCTTGGGCTTGATGACGACCCCGCGCCCCAACTTCGCGCCGAAGAACCGGAGCGTCAGCCGCTTCACCCACATCGGCCACGGCAGGTAGGTGTTGATGATGACCCGCCCCTTGATGAACCAGATGGCCCGCCGCAGGATGCACCCCGGCTTGTACCACCCATTATTGAACTTGGAAAGATCGACCGTGTTGCTCATCGGTTGCCTCCGTGTTAACAACTCACCTCTTCAGTTCCCCTCTCTTGCCAAGAGAGGGGTCAGGGGTGAGTTCAATTCCCAACACCTCCCTGATGGCCTCCTTCACGGATACCCCGCGATCCTTCGCGTACCTCTCCACCTGATATATCTTCGCATCCACAAGGAACCGGTACCAGAACCCCTGCAGGAAATGCCATATCAGCCCCGGCACCCCGTCGAGGAACCCGAGTTTAATGAAATAGCGGTATTTCCAATAGATCAGAGCGCGCAGGAACAGCGGCAACCGGGCATAGTAGTTCTCTTTCAGTTTCCGTTTGGTCTTCTCCTGCGACCCATCACCATCGCCGCCCAGCACATCGCCCGGCATGAAGTGGTGTTCGTGGTTGAGCAGTTCCACCGCCTCGCGCGAGGAGTAGCCGTTGTGTTTCGCCGTCCACCACGGGAGACTGTTCAGATTGTCGTCGACGATATCGTTCTCCAGCGTCCGCGACCCGCCTTCCAGCACCTTCATGTGCTCGTCCATCCAGCGCTGTTCGCAGACGACCTTTTTGTGCCGCCACAACCGGAGCAGGACCGTCGGATAATAGCCGCCGTGTTTTATCCAGCGCCCGAGGAAATAGACGCGCCGCTTGAAGTATATCCCGCTCACCCCCTCCGACATCGCCGGCAGCGCCTCTTGTAACTCCTGCACCAATTCCGGCATCAGATATTCGTCGGCGTCCAGCCGCATGATCCACGGCGTCGTGATGGGGATGTTCTCCAGCGCCCAGTTGAGTTGCGCCGCATGATTCCCCGGCCACGCATGCTCCATCACCTTCGCCCCCAGACCCTCGGCGATCGCCCGCGTCCGGTCGGTCGAACAGCAGTCAACCAGCACGATGTCGGAAACGATCTCCCGAGCGCTCCGGAGGCATCGCTCGATGTGCCGCTCCTCGTTGTAGGTCAGGATGATGAGGGTGATCTTGTTCGCGCTCATTTTCTCACGACCTCTTCGTACATTTTTAGATACTTGCCTATCAACGCCTCGTTGCCGTATTCTTGTGCCAACGCCACGGAGTTCACCGCCATCTTCTTCCGTTCATCGTTGTTCAGCGAAAAGAATCTTTCCAACGCCCGCGCGAGCGTCGCCGGGTCGTTCGCCGGCCAATATCCGGCGTCTCTCTTTTCCAGTATCTCCCACGGCGTCTTGTTCGACGCGATGACCGGCACCCCCTGCGCCAATGATTCGAGCACCACCATCCCGAAGTTCTCCGACTCCGACGGCAAGACGAATACCTCGGCGTGCCGGTAGAGTGTTGCCTTGTCGTGCCCCTCCACCCGTTTCTCGGTGAAGATGACCCGGTCATTCAACCTCAACCGCTCAACCAGCAACTTCAAACTCTTCGTATATTCGGGAACTTCACAAGTCCAGCCGGCGATGACGAGTTTAAGCTCTCCACCGTTTTCTCCCTCTCCACTCTGGAGAGGGTTGGGGTGAGGTTTCAGAGGGGACATCTTGCTGAACGCCTCTATCAGATTCTCTATTTTCTTCTTGGGATGGACCCGGCCGAGGTGCAGTATATATTTATAAGGATAGGGCGCGGCCTCGCCGCCCGGAGTGAATACTTCATCGCCGACAAGGTTGGGGATATTGTGGACGCGGTCGGTGACATCCTCGCCGGTGTAGTTCCGCATGACCTCCGCGATCTGCTGTGCCTCTTCATCCGAGGTAGCGTGGAAATGACTTCCGGTAAGACCTCGTTTTACGAACGGTAAGGAAAGAAACAGTTTCTTCTTCAGCGTTCCGCGGCTGAAGGTGTAGGGCAACATCGAACCACGCGGCGACCAGATAACCGGAAGGTTTTTGTTTATTGCATATTCTGCCGCACGGTGCGAAAGAACGGTAAAGAGCATGGTCGGATGAACAATATCGCAGGAGGTAGATCCAAGGATCGAAAGAAGCCTTCCGGGACGGAACAGTATCCGTGCATCGATCTTTGCCGGACTTGATACCGTCGGGAACCGCATATAAAAAACCTGAATTCCCTCTACCTCGGTCCACTGGTCGAAAGGTATTCCCGCATCGGGAGAAATGTCGTAATTTGTCGTGATGACCTTGACCTCATGCCCCGTCTTGAGGAGTCCCTTCGCCAGCGCGCGGACCGAATTACACGGTCCTCCCTGTTGGCTCGGATAGTAACTGCCAATGGGGAATAGTATCTTCATGCCTTTACTCATACATCACCAACGGCACTTTGCCACTGACGCCCATCTTTAGTTCTTTTACTTGTTCGACCATAATGCTCTTTCCGACAAGAGCGGGAACGACGGTACGACAGCGCTGAATAATTAGTGCCGATTCTTCTGCGGTCAAGGCACCGTCCGCCAACACACGAATGAGCATGGAATCGCCACGGATAACGGTCTGATTCGCCGTTACTCGCTGTACCTGTTTAACACAATCCCCGATGAGCGCACCGAAGAACGCCGTGCCATCAGGGAATTTAACTATCTCGCTCGGCCGACCTATGACCGATATAAAGCGATGCGGCCGTTGTATCTCATCAGGATATAACTCTAGGTAATCGCCAATGTCATACCGAATGAGCGGGAAATAGCGCACCTTGAGAATGGTCACGATGTTCCGGTGGGCGTTTTGAAAATCGGGGACCGTCTGTAAAAGATGGGTCTGCCAAAAAGTTCTATATCCCCCTGCCGGGACCGTGTAGGCCATGACGCCACATTCGGCGCTACCATATTCCATGCATACCGATGCATTAAAAAAGGAGCCGATCTCTTCCTGCTCCTTCTGTGTCAATGGTCCCGCCGTGCACATGACACACTTTACCTTGAGACGGCGACAGATTTCCGCGTCTTTCCGGTTGGTGCGACAGAAGGCGATCATGGCGGGAGAGAAAGCGATCACGAATTCGGGACCGAAATCGCACATCTTTCTCAGAGCATCCTTCATCGCATCGGGTGAAAGGTCGTACGCGGAGATCCGGTAACTGTTATTCAGCCAGTCCTTTATTCTTCGCTTAAGATGGTTCACTTGGCGTCGCCAACCTGTGCCGTACAGGTGCTGATGCCCCCAAAGAAGGCAGGTGCGGTCTCCCGGTTCGACGCCGTATGCGCCACGCCCCATCCACATGTTGGGGGTAAAATCAGCCGCATTCTCTTTCCATGATCCAAAACGAAGCGGTTCTCCGGTGGAACCGCCGGTCATGCCGTAACTGTCGGGCGGACGATTGGTGCGGACAAGAAACGCGGCATTAGACTGTAACTCCTTTTTGGTCACTATGGGCCACGATTCGAGTTCATCTAAAGAGATGATCTGGTCGGGCAGCGAATACTTCTTTTTCCACGCTGCGTAAAAAGGGACATTCCGCCACGCATCGTTCCAGACACTGTTGAATTGATTAACTTGATATATCTCCCGAAGTTCACGGGTCGAGCAGGCGTTTTCCCGCGATATCGCATGCGCCAGATCACGATGTTCCGCTACCCGGAGCAAACGATTAAGCGCTTTCATCGAAAAGATCCCTCCTTAAAGCGCGTTCTATTGCGAATCGATGCGATTCGGTGGTCATGAAATTATATAGCAACAGCCCCCCATCTTTCATAGAACGATTGATGATCATGCGACGGATCTTCTTGAGTAGTGATAGTGGACCGAATGACAACGGCGGCCGATAACGGGTCCGCCACAGATCGCCACAATGATCATTGACCCGTGTCAGATATTCCTTTTTCCTTTCCTCGGACAACAGGGCTGACCTCTCGGCGAACCGAGCCGCGAACGAGGGCTGTAGCACCATTCTGTCATTGTCGAACGAGAAGAAGTTTTCCTCGGAGTTCACTGTTCTTCTCTCCGCGTCGAAGGTCAGGGTTACCCCCATGCCGCTGAACCATTCCGGGTCGTTTGCCGATGGAAGGTTGAAAAAGAAATTGCCGAGACTGTAATAGATCGGCTTGCCTTTGTAGGTTTCTCTCCCCTGCACCACATGGGTATGGGTCGCCACCACCGCATCGGCGCCGGCGTCGATGAAAGAACGGTATATCTCGCGCCACTCGGGAAGCGGCAGGTCGAAGAACTCAAGACCGGCATGGGAAAGCACGATAACCAAATCGCACTCGGCGCGAAGCCGAGCAATGGTCTTTGTCATTTCAGTGTGAAGTAGCCATGCGTAACCGTACGCGCTTTCTGCGTTTTTCATGCATCCGATCTGCCCCTCGGCTCCGTTCACCAGCCCTACTTTGACTCCGTTCTTCTCGATGATGAGCGGCCGGTAGGCATTCTCGAAACCGATACCCGCGCCGAGGTGAGCGATACCCCGTTTGTCGAGGAACGATAAGGTATCTTCCAATCCTTCCTGCCCGAAGTCGGTGATATGGTTGTTGGCAAGAAGTGCGACATCCCAACGGTCGCGGGTCATTATCTTTTCTATGTCGTTATGCTGCCGCAGATTCCCGTATACTCCCGGCTTGGCGAGCGTTTTTCGGCGCGCTCCCGTGACGGGCCCTTCAAGGTTGATGATACGGAGATCGGCATCGGCTGTCAGAATATCTCCCTTGACCGGGCCGCACAGACACAGGTCGCCGCCGATGAAAAGCCGTATCGTTCCCATATTATATCCCACTGTTGTTTTCAGATTTACCGTTTATAAGCCAATCGGGCATACTTGGCTTGGGCGCACCATCCAACGAATGCAAGATCACCGAACACAGATATTTCGCGACTGTTCGCGGATGTATCTTCTCTCGGTACGCGGCCACCTTTTTCTTCATCTCGATGATCTTGTCGGGATGAGTGAGTAACGCCTCTAGTGTCCTTGTCAAAGATTCTTTTGACCCTGCTTCAAAGATTGCACCGCCGCCACTCGCAAGGACGAGTTCTGTTGCGCCGATCCGGTCACTCAATACCACCGGACAGCCTGACTGTAGTGCCTCATTGATACGGATACCCCATGGTTCTTCATATCCCGGCGCAACAAAGATATCTGCCTCTGCCTGCAACTGCCACAACTCGTTTTTATCCAATACCCCGACGAGCTTGACTTGCTTACCGAGGCCTTTTTCGTCTATGAATCTTTCCAGTTTTTCTTTCTCTGGGCCATAGCCGGTTATCTTACACAAGAAATCGATTCCCCGATTCTTCAGTTCCGACAATGCTTGCAAAAGTAAAAACTGCCCCTTGTTCGAATTGAGGTACCCGGTGCAAACCAAAAGCGGCGGATTCGCATTTTGACCTATGTTTGTTTTTACCAGAGGCGGTTCCTCTGAAAAGTAACCAAAGGGAAAAATGTTCTCCTCCCGGAAACCGAACCAACGGAACCAGCACCGGCTTTTCTTCGATGCGCCGGACAGCGAGCAAACAAAACGGGCCTTCCGCGCGATCCGGCCACCCCGGAAAGGAATTGCCAAGACCAGATAAAGATATTTTGCCAATCTCTTTAGGCCGCGGAATGCATTAAACGGAGCTTCGGTAAGTATCGCATACGGCAAGGATCTCTGCCGAAGAGTGTCGGCAACCTCCATGATGCCCCATGTCCCATAAAAGGCATTCAACAGATGCAGGTCGTAGTCGCCGTAGGATATAGTTGAAAGAAATCTGCTTCTTTCCCTCTCATCTTGAGGCAAGATGGTCACTTTGGATTTCCCATAGTCGGGCATATACCAGCCTAGTTTCAAACGATTCTCTGATAAACCCTGAAACAGATAAACATCTATATCAAATCCCATGTCGGATAGTTCGCGGAAAATGCCCGAGGTCGCCTTGCAGGGGAATATCCACCAAACAGCTATTCGTTTTTTCTTTTCTTGCATGTTACCGGTCATTACCATTCAGCGTTTTTATTGCATCTTGCCATTTCATCCCCTTGGTTCGCCATGTGTCTACGCGACTGCGAATGTATAAAGGGGAAAGCGCCGTAAAAAGTCTGATAAAAAAAGGCATCCCTCTTTTCCCATGTAGTTGATTAGCTAATTCTTTTTCTTTTTGCTCCTGTTGTCGCGCCGGATGCTTTGGGTCGGCTTTCGGGCTATCTGCAAAATTATGGCCACTCATTTTTGCATCCGGGTGAAGACGCAAGCCCCAACAGTAGGAAGATACCGGCAAATAAGTCGCCGCCTGTTCTCTTACAAACCGCAACCATAGTTCGGTATCCATCATATAATGAAATCTCTCGTCAAAGCCACCGGCAGCATCTAACAAACTTTTCGAGAAGAATGAACTCGGTGCCCAGACGGGAACCAGATTCCAATGCGCCATCATGCGGGAGAACGGGCGTGCGCGTGAACAACGGATAACTCTCATGTCCGGGGTCAGCCAAAAACAGCCCCCCACGATCCATGCCTTATCGGGGCACAAAATATTTTTCGCCTTTTCTTTTACCTGAGCCAAGGTTCCCGGGAAAAAAATGTCGTCCGCATTCAACCATGTCAGCATTTTTCCTTTCGCCCGCGCGAAGCCCTTGTTGAAGGCGTGGCTCTGCCCGTTGTCTTTCTCCGAGCACCACCACGCGATGCGGTCGGCATATTTTTTGATTACCTCGACGCTGTTGTCAGTACTGCCACCATCAACAACGATGAGTTCGAAGTCTTGGCACGATTGGCTGAGAACCGATTGAATGGCCTCGTCCAAAAAACGGCCATAATTATAATTGGCAATAACAATGCTGAAGAAGGGGCTGTTCATGCGTTCCACTTACCATCCCATTCGGTTTCCATGTCCGGCGGGACACCCGCCAGTGCCGCCTTCTTACGGCGTCGTTCCACCTCGGCAAGGGCCAGTAGGATGATGGCAAAGATGATGCCCCAGCGTGGACGATCGCTGAATGGTGAAAAAAGAAGTGCCCACAGGGCTGAAACCAACAGCAAAATATTATAGGCGATAAGCGGTCGACACAGATGAAGGGAGTGCTTAAAGAAACGGAGCATCAATACCAAAACAAATATCCAGAACAGACCGCCCAAAAACCCATGCCACACCCATGCCTGCCAGAGATGGGAATGGGTGGGAAGCCACATGTCCTGTTCGCTGGATTTGCGATCACGGTATAATGCGGCCTCTTCTTCACCTATATACTCGAGCATTCGTACGCCGTAGTTTTCTTTGTCCACCGCCCACGATCCATGACCAAGTATAGGGGAATCTTTTATTGCTATCAACGACCCTATGAATTCGGCTCGTCCCGACAACAGCCCTATTTCGGATTCGGACTGTGTCTCATACTTGGCATACTCCTCTTCTCCCATCCATCCTTCTTCTGCCGCATAAGCATAGGTCTCCATCGCCAACAGCCCGCCAATACAGGCAAAAACAGCCAGCATGGCGATGTTCCGTTGAAGAGCACGAAGTGAAAGGAATCGGTTCTGCGCGAGGTATGCGCCGCCGGCACTGATCAAGAGAGTAAGAAAGCCGCTCCGCGAGCCACCGATAAGAAACACAACACTGGATATTAAGAGTATCCAAACAGTAATAAGCGGCCAGTTTCGGAAAAGCAAAACCACCAGTACGCAAACAACAAGGAATACGATTCCCGCATAATAGGTCTTGAAATTCATGATTTCTTCGATATCTCCACCCATTGTCTCCGCTCTGCCAATAAGTGCCTGTGCTTGGAAATAATACATTGAGATTATGGCTGAAATGGCTGTTCCGAGAACCATCCACCGCACCCGCATCAGGTCGTCCCATAACAGCGCAAAGGCAACCACGAAAACGGCGAATAAGAAGGGCAAAGCAAAGATACCGCGCGCCGCATCGTTCCATTCCGTTTCTCGGTAAAAATCGGTCACGCAGGCCGAGAGAAACCAGAGAACAAGAAATAGTAGAAGTTTCTTGCCTTGAGTCTCTTTGAATTTTGGCCACACGGTAGCAAGGACGAATGGCGACAGGAAAATGCAGAACGCCTCGGTTATCCCCATTGCGCCGATTATTCTTACTTGGGTAACGGCACCGAGACCAAAGAGAAAAGCGAGCCAACTCTTTATGTTTGAATTCATATGCTATTTTCCCAGCAATTCACGATAGGCCGATACAGTTATCTGCGCCGTCTTGCCCCATGTCATTTCCCGATAGCGATTCTGTTGTTCCATGGTCAGGGACCCTTTTCCCCATGCTTCATCAACCGCTTTTTTTATACTGGATGATGAGAGTGGATCAAGATAGGAGGCATCTTCTCTGTAATATTCTGGAGTTCCTCCTTCGACCGTGATCGTCGGACGCACACCCAGCGCGGCGGCCTCCAACAAAGCGATCCCCGGTGTTTCGCAGTTTGATGCCAGACAGGCCACGCGAGCATGTTTCATCACCCCATAGAACTCTTTTGATCCATGCTCCAGATGGCCTAGAAAAATCATGTTAGATGGTGCCGCGGCGCGACACCGATCATAGTATATTCCATCTCCCATGCCTCCGCCCATAAACACGATCGGGTATTTGCATTTGGCCATTGCCTTGATAAAATTCAGTTGATTCTTGCGATAGGTAAAGATGCCCGGATAAAGCAGATAGTCTTCTTTCGGAACACATACCGGGCGCGGCAAAGATTCAACCCATTCGGGGACCGGGTCTATTCCATTAGGAACGGCCCGAAACAAAGCCGATGCCTTATAACGGCAGTATTTTTTGAACTGAATGATCTCTGCCTGTGAGTTGGGCAGTAACATGTCGTAATCGGCATAGGCCAAAATTGTTCGGACGCCACACTGCGCTGCGAAATCGTTAATCGCGGCTTTGAAACTGAATTTCCCGCTTTCTCGCTGAACCACCTTCGTGTATGTCGGCGAACGCCAGAAAATAGTCGAAGCCAGCAACTGGGCTTTTCTCGGCAATCCTATTTTCCTAAAATAACTGCTGGGTATTGGAGGAATGGCATGAAGGATATCGTATCTGTCGCAGATTTCTTTCCAGTGCCCAGCTATGGTCTTGTCCGGCAAGGTCACCGTTCCATCTGAATGGAGAAGAAGATGATCTGTTGCCCAACCGATTCTTGCTAGACCATCAACTGTTTTGGTCGCTTGTATCCACCCGCCAATTCTCGACCCTAAAAAGGATTCCCAGCTAATGATCGCTACTTTCATTGTTTCACAGTTCAATCTTTATTTTTTGCGCTAATAATAAAACAAATATCCATAAGACCTTTAACATGCTCTGTCTTTATAGGCTTCCTTTAAAATGGAAGATTATCTGCTTTGCTGGTTTTACCATGGGCCGGCGCAATATGAAGCGAAACACATTCTTTACCCATATATTAAAAACCATTTCCAACCATGTCATCATATACAAGCCTCTCGATTCATAAATATTATATTTTACACAAGAAAGATTAGCGAAAGATTCTTCATTATATGAATTGATATGTTCTCTGTTGGAAGTTTCCTTTATTTGCTCTCTATAGGGAACTATTATATATAAGTTTTTGCATCGCTGAGCCAAGATATTAGCTGTTTCTAAATCGTTTGACAGATGTTCAAAAACATTAGATGAAATAATGACATCTACTTTGGGCACATCTAGATAACTTCCCACAAGAAATTCAGCTATGCTACCGTATCGCTTTTTACATTTCTCAATACCTATAGACGAAATATCCATTCCAATTAGCTTGGCACGAGGGAATTTCTTCTTGTAAAATGGTATTGCATCGCCAAGTCCACATCCAAAATCCAACAATGTGCCGTTAAAATCACAGGGAAGATTTAGAAACCCGATCTGTTCCTTAGCAAATTGTTGTGTTTGAAATCTTCCTCGCCGAGATTCCCAGTCACCTGATGAAAAGCGAGCATCCCAATAATTTTTAGAATTAATGTTATTCATTTTCATGTTGCTTTGTTCGTGACATGGAAACCGCATAGCCAAAAACCCACACCGAATGTGCCAGATACGCTATCAGTCTCGCCCCAGCCAAACCTTCGGCTCCCCACCGCACCATGAGCCAACTTCCCAAAAGAAGAAATGCTCCCCACCCGGTATTCATAATAAAACCCATCCACATTTTTCCACTTGCCGCGATGAGATTGCCCACCGGTTGCATGACGGCGAGCAGGCCGGCAGTTGCAACCGTAATTATGAATGTCCAATGGGTATTGCGAAACCCATCTCCGTATCCAGCCATGATCAGTGGACTCAACAGACACAAAAAGATAGACAATGGAACCACTATCAAAGCCGCAACCCCCATCATTCCTTTCATCACTCTCATGACGCCTGGCCGATCTCCCGCACCATATTTTTCTGATAATACTGGTAAAATTGCAGTTCCCACTAGAGCCGGGATTAATAGAACGGCCGAATACCATTGATTGGCGGCATTGTAAATGCCAAGTTCGGCATAGCCGTTAGGTTGATTCGCTAAGAATGCGCTACTTCCCCAAAGTGCCGGGCCAACCGATATTGCTGCCAGAAATGATGGCAAACTGAAATTGACCAACACCCGCCACTCCTGCCGCGCCTCGTACCACCGGAGCCGGATATTGAACCGCCGCCATTCCTTCGTCACCGCCCAGCGGGTCAAGATGACCGTCAGCACCATCCCCAGCGCCATCGCGGCGATCGCCCCTTTAAGCCCCCAGAGCCACGCGCCGATAACCACCAGAACAGTCTGAACGATGCCGGTCCCGACGCTGATATAAGACTTGGCTCGGAACGCCTCGCAACCGTCGAGCGAACTGGTCTGCACGCCGTTGATGACACCGAGCGCCACGGTGATGGCGCTTATCTGCAACATCGGGGCGAGGTGCGGCGCGGCTATGGTCGCCGTCGCAAGCCACGGCGCAAGCACGACAAAGGCAACACCATAGATGAACGCGCTGAACATCGTCACCATCGAAGAAAGAGCAAGAATGCGCCCCACCTTATCGGGGTCTTTGTTCTTGAATTCTGCTACATGCTTGGTGACGGTGAGCCCGATCCCCATCCCGGCCAGACTACTTATCATTCCGGCGGTACTGTTGACCATGCCGTATTCGCCGAAGCCGACCTGACCGAGGATGCGGGCGAGGAAGAACGACGCGGCGAGCGTCAAAAGACGCGATCCGGCCGCCGCCACACTACCCCAGATGGCGCCGCTGGCAAGCCGTTTCCGTGTCGGGGTGGAAAGCAGTTTATCCAATCTTTCTCGGATAGTATCGGGCAGGAATGACATATCCCCTCATTGAAGCACAGCGCGATTATAGAGAACGGTGCGCCCAAAGCAAGAAAACACGCTACTTCAGACAAATCTGAAAGAGGAATTGTCGCCACCTAATCTCGACAAAACCGACCCCTTCCTTGTCACTGTAGGCCGTCTCGGATGAGACTGTGGTACAGTGTCATCAGGCCGGAAGCCGGAGCATTCATGCGAGGAAGGGAAGAAGGGGATGGGTTTAAAAATCGAGTAGTTTCATTTGTTGCTTTTTGTGGACATACCGGACCCTAAGTATCCAAATATATTTTTGATATAATAGGTTGACTGTATCCTCAATGTGAATAGAATGGGGGTATGTTCTTTGGAATTTTATGGGATGGAGGATACGATGAAAAAGTTACTTGTTATGTTGAGCGTGCTGATCGCAACAGCGGCGCTCTATGCGCTTGATGTGTGGCCGCAGAGGAATTTCGACCCGGCGCGGACCGGCCGCACGCCGGGGGTCGGCGATATCGTGACGCCGGAACTCAAGTGGAGTTACTTCACCGGCGGGTCGCACTCCGACATGAACCTATTTTTTGATCCAAGCGCTCCTGCGGCCCCATTCGTGTTCATCATGGGTGGTCATACTCTGCGCAAAAACATCTCCAATAAAGAGATGTGGAACACTGGCGCCATTCAATCTCAAACCTTGCTTGAAATGACCGATATCAATGATGATGGATCTCCCGAGATATTCACCTACGGCGCCGATCGTTTGATGATACTGGATAGCGCAAGCGGTCAATTGCTTTCCTCGTTCTATCTCCAGTCGACCATCATTTACAACCTCGCCGACATCGACAGTGATGGCGATCTCGAATTGATCCTTCGCAACAAGAACACCGAACCGGGATACAAGGCATACGAGATAGCGCATGACCCAACGAATCCTGTGCTGAAATGGGAATCTCGCACCGGACTCCCGGTTTGGAGTGACAAGGCTGTGTTCGGTGACCTCGACGGAAACCCGGCGACCAAAGAAATGATATTCGATAGTTCTCTAAACTTTGGAAAGCTGTGGATACTGGACGCATCGACGGGACAACTGCTCCGTTATCGTAATGTACAATTGACGGCAGGTGTGTTCAGCAATGGTTGGCGGTTGGTAGAAAACCTTGACGGAGACCCACAAGAAGAATTTCTTTTTAATGGCAATTCCTCTAATTTCAATGATGGCGGCTCCATTCAGATATCGGTCTACGATTATGTGACCGATTCGGTGCAGTGGCATTATGAATACGGTTTTAAAACATCAGACGTGAAGTCGATATACCTGCCCGAATCGGTGGCCGACCTTGACGGTGACGGAACAAAAGAGGTAGTGATATCGGTCTACAACAACACCCTTGAAGTCGTGTTGGAAAATGGTGTTCGCGTGGATCGCGACGAGGACGGCATCAACCTGCCGAATCGTTGGGTGACCATCATTCTCGACGCCGCGACCGGCGCGGTGAAAGGGCAGATCGTCGACCAAGTGCTCGATGGATTGGCCGATGTGACCGGCGACGGGAAGCCCGATGTGATTACGAAAGCCGGTGTCATCGGCACCAGTGATACTCAGCGCTTTTCCACCGTTTCGGTTTATTCGGCAAGTGGAGGAATGGTGCTGACAAAGCAGTGGGAAAATGCAAACGCCAATCTTATCCCCTGCATTCGCCCCATGCGGGAGAACATGATATATCAAACCTTCCGTCGGAGCGCCTGCATCAAGGACTTTGACGGTGACGGGGTAAGCGAAATCATCGCGATGCACGACAGCGACGGCGACGGCTTCGCCAACAGTGTCGGCATCGTGCAGAATGGCGGGGCATTGACCCATGCGGTGCCGCTGGCGATCGGCGAGGAGATGGCGTTCATCTACGCTGACGGTGTTGACCTCGTCCTTTCGCGCAACACCGGTCATGTGTTCTGGTACAAGGTCGGGGCAGGCGGCCTGACCAGTTATGCGACGATAACCACCGGCGGCTATCAATCCGAGCCTATAGCTTTCGCTGACAAGGCATCGCCGCGCATTTTATTCTTCGACGGCATGCGAAAGACCCTTGTGACAAATCCGGTA
The DNA here is from genome assembly GCA_022711315.1 of bacterium. Classification (GTDB taxonomy): domain Bacteria; phylum UBP6; class UBA1177; order UBA1177; family JAKLFG01; genus JAKLFG01. The sequence continues at coordinate 26,746 of JAKLFG010000017.1, forward strand.
CCTGCTGCGCCCAACACCGCGCCTACGGTGACATGGAACACGCTGAACAACACTGGACAACAGTTGTTCTCCTTCGACCGCGACGGCACTGGCAACTACGGCTTCATTCGTCATGTCAAGATAACGAATGGAGAATGGGCCATTGAACTTCGCGATGCCAAGGGGGGATTGATATGGCAAAAAAGCGCGGCACAGATCGTGACCGTCCCCAGCAATTTCGTTTCGGGCGATTTTAATGGCGACGGGTACACCGACATCGCCTATTACACTGAATTCGTGAACAACGAAACTCTGATAGAGGCGCGTGACGGTCGCACCGGCAATCTTCTTTATGCGCACAATAACGCCGACATCAACACCTATCATGCGGCAATGCCGATAGCGATACCCGACATCACTGGCGATGGCCGGTCCGACCTGTTCATCATCAACAATAATAAAAGTGAACTTCTTGATGGTGCTACCGGCTCCCGTATCCGCTTGATAGATACCGGGTTGGTTGCACGACACGGATTTGCGGCTGACTTGGATGGTGACGGTACTGTTGAGTTGTACGGCAATGCCATGAACAGAAAACGCATGTTGAATGTCGACAACACGATCCAATGGGATTTCACTTTCTCTTCAACTTCTTCCTACAATATACAACTGCTTAACTTCGATGGTATCGCAGACATCGACAACAACCCCGGTCTCGATGTGGCGATGGGCGGTCAGTACGGCGATCTGTCGGCCTATTCGGGGCTCGATGGAACCTCTCTGTGGAAACGGTGTCTCTATCTCGGCATGGCGATAGATATGCCGCTCGATTCGTTCCTGACCCGCGTTGATTGCCCCGGGGCGAAACTATCCAACATCGCGTCGGGCGATATCGACGGCGACGGGCTGGAGGAATTCGTGGCGGGCAGTCCCGACGGCTATCTCTATGTGGTGAACAGCGAGGACGGGACGCTTGCGTGGTCGTATCTTTTCGACTACGCGGTGGGCAACCCGATACTCGCCGACATCGACGACGACGGCTACATCGAGGTGGTGGTGGGCGTTGCCGACGGGTATATCTACGCGATAGACCAGAAGCGCTACACCGCCTCGTTCCCGGTGCGCGAGGCGGCGGTGAAGAACGGCAAGGTGTTCCAGCCGGGCACCGACATCGACACGCAGGAGTACGCCGGCTCTATCGGCGTCGCGTGGAGCCCGGTCTTCAAGGCGAAGGGGTACTTCGTCCGCATCGTGGATCCCTCGGGCGCGGTCATTTCCGATACGGTCGAGGTGCTGAACGGCTTCTCGGTCATCGTCACCGATGCCGACATTGTGAACGGGCAGACCTACTACGCCGAGGTGCGCGGCTACGATGACGAAGGATACTACAGCGACTGGAGCCGTGGCGACGGCGTCACGGTGAATGTCCCGGCGATGACCTCGATACTGTCGAGGATCAAGGGATTGTTCAGGTAACTCACCCCTGTCCCCTCTCTTGCCAAGAGAGGGGTGCCGCGAGGCGAGGTGAGTTGGATCAAAACCCCCTCCCACCCCATAGGGGCGCTCTACGCAGGGCGCCCCGCCTTTTTCACCTTCTACCTGTGGAGGGAGAAGGCAGGGGATGAGGGTCTGGGCGAGGAAGAAATCCTACAGGGGGAGGGCGGCAAACCGGGCGGATCTTTTATATGACGCCGACATTCACGACGGTTATGTCGCTACTCAGGGGAAGCGTCCGGGGGCTGAGCGATATCACCAGCCCGTTGCCGATCGGAAGACCGGCGTTTTTCAGTTTCTGTATGCCGGATATCCAGTCGGCGCGCGGCGTCGAACCGAGTTTTATCTCTATGGGGTGCAGGCGACCGTCCCGTTCCAGCAGAAGATCGACCTCGCTCTTTTCTTTGTCGCGGTAGTAGTACAGCGCGGGATTTTTCAGATCGGACCAGTAGCGTTTGAGTATCTCGACCACGACATGGTTCTCGAACAGGGCGCCGTTCATGGCGCCGGCAAGAAGAGTTTCGGGCGTTGACCAGCCCGTCAGATAGGCGCACAGGCCGGTATCGAGGAAGTAGAGTTTCGGTGCTTTGATGGCGCGCTTGGTGATATTGCCGTGATAGGAGGGAAGCAGGATCACCTGAAAACTGGCTTCGAGGATGGAGAGATATTTCTTGGCGGTCGGCACGCTGATGTCGGTGTCGCGCGCGAGGTCGGAAAGATTGAGTATCTGTCCGGAGCGAGCGGCGCATACTTTGAGAAAGGTATAAAAGGTCTTCTGGTCGCCGACCTGTGCGAGGTCGCGTACATCGCGTTCAAGGTAGGTCTGGATGTAGGAGCGGTAAAAAAGATCGCGGTCGAGCACCTGACCGGTGGCCAGCGCCGGAAAAGCGCCGCGCCAGATGTCGTTGAAAAGGGGGGAAAGTTCTATCGGCGCGGTGGCGTCGGAAGAAAGGCTGAACAGATCGTCCTGCGGTGCGTGAAGTTGATGCCGCTCACGGTACGAGAAGCCGAGCAGGTTGACTATCGCGACACGACCGGCAAGACTTTCGGTGATGTTCTTCATCAGGTGGAACTGTTGAGAACCGGTCAGCCAGAAAAGCCCTTTTTTATCCGAAGCGTCGACCGCCATTTTTATGTAGGGGAGCAGTTCCGGGGCGTATTGTATCTCGTCGATGAGGAGGGGTGGCGGGAACCGCTGTAGAAAAAGGGCGGGATCCTGTTGAGCAAGCGTCCGCACCGCATGGTCGTCGAGGGTGACCTCGCGTCGGTCGGGCGTCGCAAGTTTCCGCAGCAGGGTTGTTTTGCCGACCTGCCGGGGACCGGTAAGAAGCAGGACCGGGAACTGCGCCGACACGGCGGACAAATGCTTTTCCAATGTCCGTGGAAGGTATTGCATGGCGACCTCCTTTTTATCTTGACCGTCTTAAGCGCCGCTTTTAAATTAGTCAATATACTGTATTGTGTCAAGTTTTTAGAGAATATAGGGCGGTAGAAGGGTCAGTTATTCATTTTAGACAGTTGGGGAGGGATCGAGTTTCGGTGAGCGCGGTCTCAGTGTTTTTTGTGCACCACCTTCTTCGGTAGCCACAAAAGCGCGTTGCGGGCGAGGAGCGGCACGGTCCATGCGCCGTAGAGGAGGGCGGTGAGCCGCGCGGTGCCGGTCGGCCCCAGTGTCCCGTCGCGCCGTTTCTCGATGCAGGCGAAGACGGGGTGTATCGTGAAGTCGGCGGGGGTGACCACCGGCCGTTCGAACAGCGTGTATATAAGGAAAAGGATGAGGTCGTACCACAGCCCGATGCCGTTCGCGCGGCAGAGTTCGCGGAACGCGGCGCGGTCGTCGAGGTTGGCGAGAATGACGCTGAACTCGGCGAGATGGCGGTGCTCGATGCGCCGGTAGTGGAGCAGGTGGTCGCCGATATGGTGGAGGATATACAACAGTGCCGCGTGGTCGGGCTGGAGCAGGTGCGCCTCTTTCCCGGCGACGGTGACGATCTTGGCGGCGTCGAAAAAGGGCTGGAAGTCGACGACCGGCATCAGGACGAGATCGCGCTTCACCTCGACCGAGGTGTGGTCGGCGATGAACGACAGGTCGGCGGCGATGCGAGAGCGCAGGCCGAGGAGTCGCGCCATGTCGGGTTGCCACGCCGGGTTCGCCCGCACGATGCCGGGCAGTTTTGCGAACTCGTCCCGTCTCACGATCAGGTCGATGTCCACCATCGTCCGGATGCCCGGCAGGTCACGGTACAGCGCGAGGAGCAGGTGCATCCCCTTGATCGGATAGACCGCCGCGATGCCGCCGGTGCGCAGTTTCTCCGACACCGAGAAGAACACCTTTTCCTTCATCAGGTTCGCCGCGAGATTGTGCTGGTAGCGTATCGAGAGCGGTTCGGGCAATTTCGACGGGTCGCCGTCGGCCGCCCGCAGGGCCTGCGTCATGCGGATGTAGGCGTCGTCGGCCGCCTCGGGGAACGCGGCGCGCGGCGTCAGGTCGGGGAGGTGGTGCAGGGGTCCGTTCATGCCGCCATTCTACCGGCGCGGACAAAGAAGTCAAAGGAAGGGGAGGGTCATTCCATCAGTTCCCGTATCTGCTGCGCGAGGTTCGCGTCCTTGACCCCTTTTTCGAGCATCCGGCGGCAGAGATCGCGCACCGTGTCGCCCTGCGTCCCGCGCAGCGGCGCGAGCAGGTTCAGCACCATCTGGTAATTGTCCTCGGTGATGGCGCCCCCGTCGATGCGGTCGCCCAGTTCGCCGAGGTGCCGCGGGTCGAGTCGGTATTTCGAGAGCATCAGCAGCGCGGTGTTCTGTACATTTCGGTCGCCGTCGCCGGTGAGTTCGAACAGCGCCCGCTCCGACTCCTCGGTCTGCGTCTTGCGGAGCGCCATCGCCGCCGCCGTCCTCGTTTCGGGGTTCCCGTCGCGGGCATAACGCCGCGCCACCGGCACATTCTCCGGCATGCCGGCGTTGGCGAGCGCGACGAGGAGGCGCTGTTGCTCCTCGCCGTTCCGCGCCTGCTCCAGTTGCGCGACCAGTTCCCGGTTATGGGCCCGCGCCTCTTCTTCGCGGCCGCTTTCCCTCATAGTGCCGACGATCGCGCCAAGCGTGTAGGCGGCGGCATACCGTTTTTCGCCGTGCTCCTCGCGCAGAACGCCCTGCACCAGCGCGGCCGTCTCTTTGTCCGGCCCGGCGAGGAACCCGGCCGCCTGCAGGAGCATCGGGTAGGCGGGGTCGCGCTTCACCGTGTCGCCGTTCAGTATCTTGCGCATCGCCGCCTGCGTCTCGGGCAGGTCGTGGCTGGTCAGCACCGTCAGTATCAGTTTGCGGGCGTCGCTGTGCAGGTCGTCGCGGAGGCAGAGGTCGGCGACCCGGTCGCTCAATTCAGGGTGGAGGCCGAGAAGCCCGTGGGCCCGCCGGAGGAGCGTCGTTATCTCCTCCTTGCCGCTCAGTTCGCCCGCGCTCACCTTGAACAGGAGCGACTCCAACTCATCGAACGAGAGATCGGCGGCCATCTTCCGCAGATTTTCCTTCTCTGCCGCGCCGTCGCGGACCGGCGCCGAAAAAGGGGCGCGCTCATGGGTCTCGAGCAGTTTCGCGAGCGAGGGGAGTTCGGTCGAGAATGGTCCGGCGCGCAGGAAGGAGAGCGATACCTCGCCGTTGTAGCGGTACAGTTCTTCGCCGTCGGGGTCGTAGGCGGCCGTTTCTTCGGTCCCCCGTAGCGACCGGCAGTAGCCGTCGGCCGCCGGTACGAGCGTAAAAGAGGCCGACACTTTTGACTCGCCCATCGCCGTTTTCACCGGCGCCAACGCGAGGTACGAGGCCCACTGTTTGTCGATGGTGGCCGTGCCGGAGAACAGGGGGCGCTCGATCCGGTAGCGGGCGGCGTAGTCGCCGCGCCGGTTGTGTTCCCGCGCCGTCCAGTCGCCTTCAGACCTGAGCGAGAACTGTATCTCGCCGAGGATGTTCTTCATGAGCCGCTTGAAGGTCGGCGGCGTGGCGGGGGAGAAGAGGAGTTCGCCGATGGTGCCGTCGGAGGCCATCTGCGCGTAGGCGGTCTGGCCGTCGAAGAGGGCGTCGAACGAGAGACGGTCGGGGATGAGCGGGCGGTCGTTCAGCAGGATGTCGTGCCGCTCCGGATCGGTCAGCGAGAATGCCGCGAGATAGCCGGCGTCGGTCCGCTCCACGCACCGGAGGAGCAGGTGTGCTTCGAGATCGGTGGCGGTGGTGATGTCGCCGATTCCGGCCGAGGAGAGGAGCGAGCCCTCGCCGCCGGCGATGAATTCCTCGCTCCGGAGAGAGAGGCGATACCGGTACTCGGTGCCGGGTGTCAGTGAGAAGGACGGCTTATCTCGGAACAGAAGCGCCGCAACGATGACGATGGCGATGATGGCAAGCGGGACAAGTATCTTCAGAAGGAGAGTGCGGCGGGAGGGGAGGAGCGTCATTCCGAACAGTTTTCGGGGAGAAGTTGGTCGTCAGGATTACAGAGGTATTTGAGGTTGGGGTTCTTTTCCGCGATAGCGTTCAGATATTCGATCTCCGCCATGCAGTCGATGCAGTTGTAGTAAATAAGGACATCTGTCATGTTTGCGAGATTGGGGTGTTGCGCGAGAGGGGCTATGGATTCTATTTTGTTATGTTCTAAGTCAAGGATCTTTATTTTTTCAAGCGATGAAAGAACACTGATGTCCCTAATACGATTGTTTCTTAAATATATCTCCTCAAGGTCTGGGAGATAGCTCAGGAAACTAATATCTTCTATCTCTGCGGAATTGATGCCGAGCACTTTCAAAGGCAGGAGCATTATCGGAACATAAGAGTTTATCTTACGGTCGGTGTTTATACCGAAGATCTCAAGTTTTTTGAGTTTGGAAAGAGGACTTATGTCTGACACTCGGGTATATTCCAACCCTATTTTTTCCAGATTCGTTAATAGGTCCAAGCCGTCTAGATAATCAATCGGCACTCTCTTTTCTTCATAGGGACTTGGCACACAGGTAAGAGAGGTTATCTTATCAAGGTCGGATTGTGTTAAGACATCATCTCCGGTTTTTCTTGCTGTCACACGCACGCAATATTCAAGTTCCTTGTCACGAAAGGAAACTTCGCTTTCACAGGAAAAGAAAAGAAGCCCCCCAGTTATTAACAGAAAAAGCTCTCTTTTTTGCATAAAAACTCCTATCTGATAAACTGAGTGATGTCTTCAATGTCTATCCGCCGGAACTGTTGCGGTAGTTCCAGCACCTTGTACTCATAGTGCATCTGACCCGGTATGATATCTTTGAATAGCGTCATCTTCCCGGTATCCACCACCGTTATCCCCAACACCGAAAGATCGGCTTGAGCATATATCTCTGAATGTTTGAGGATGTCAAGAGATACCGACATAGATGCGTTCATGTCAAGGTAAGGTTTGGCGATAGTCGCTTTGCTCCAATCAAGGATCTTTCCCTCATAACAGTCCCGTTCGAAGAAAAGACAGGTGGCATCAGAGCCATCTGGATCCTTCAAAAAATTCTCTGTTTCTGACATTTCTACAGCATAGCGTGCCAACAACGGCAGTTCAGCCGTCAAGATGTCGAGTTGGATGCCGAGCGTGCCGCTTATCGATGCGAAGAATATCCCGGCGCTTGCGCTCCCTTCGACAAAGGCAGAGACATCTACATAGGGGACCAACGAGAACTTTCCTCGTGCATATTGGCCTAGGGGGATTGAAACAAACCCGGTAGAAGTTTTTAGATTTGTAAAGGCGCGATTATCCCCCAACTGTATCTGCATCTTCGCTCCGTAGTTCACGAACACGCCGGCATCGAGCGTCAGCGTGACGCCGAATAGATCGTACTCGGCGACCCGCTTTGAGAAATACCAATCGTACTCGGGATCCCAATCCTGACCATCGTTCGCCTCATTTGCGTTAACACCCGTTCCTGTCATAAGGGGTGTCTTTTGTCCGGGAGTGAACACTTTGCTTTGAAAATTGTTCGCGACCTGTGCGATGTCCCCTTTATCCGAGAGATACAGCAGGTATTTCCCCGCGACATAAATGTGCATATGATACAGTTTGCTCTTCGAGTCCTCCTGCATGTTCTCGAAGAACCTTTTTACACTGTCCCCTTCCACCCGCGTTTGGTCGGGGACGGGGATGCCGTTCTCGTTCGGGTTGAGTTGCAGGTAACCGACTGCCTCGAAAAGTTCGGTCTGGTTCTTTTCCCAAAGTGAATTCTGAGCGTTTGCGTCCTCTTGCAGTGCCTCGGTCATACCGGAAGGAGTGTCGCCCACGCGTGAGGCGAGCCCCGCCAATTCGCTCGCCGCTTTGGCGTTCAGCGGCATGCCGAATATGACCGCGCCGGCGCCGAAGTAACCGTACAGGTAGGGGTTGAGCGCCAGTTTGTTGACGATGTCTCTGGCGGAATCGGATGTCCCGGCAAGGATGTCTCCCGTTTCCGGCATGAAATAAGAGAGGTTCTCCTTCATGAACGATCCGATGTTCTGTATGGTTTCGGGATCGTTATAATTGCATCCTTCCGATCCGCAAACATCCTGCAGTATTTTTGTGTGCAGTGTGCTGGCGCAGTTGATGCTGGTGAAATCTCCGAGAACGGAAGAAACCCTCTCTTGGAAGATCGGGTCCAAGGCGTTGAACTTGCCATTGGTTATCTCTCTTTCGCAGAAATCTTTTGCCAGCGATTCGAGAAGATCGTCGTTCTCGGTCGCCTCTGCCTGATAGAACCCATCCAGCGCGCGGGCGAGGTTCGCGGCGTCGTGTATCCCCGGTTTTTCGGGCCAGCCGCCCAACGAGTCGATGAATTCGTTGAATTCCTCGAACCGCTCGATGCCCGCGACGCCCCATCCGTAGGCGTAGCCCATGTGGACATTGAATTCGCGACTGCCGAACTGGTAGTAGCCATAGCGTTTGTCGCTGTAGGAGGCGCGCCCGGTGGTGGCGTCGCGCGAGAAACCGGAAGAGCCGTAGATGCCGTTGGCGAGCAGGTTCATCTGGAGGAGCGCATTCTCATAATCGGCGTACTGGGTCTTGTGGGTGAGGTAGGTGCCGAACCGTGAAAGATCCTGCGCGTAGTCCACCTGTCCACCGTTCAGCAGGTCGGTCTCGTCGAAATAAGCGCGGCGACCAGATTGGTTGAGTGTAATGGTCAGGGTGACCTCGTAGCGTGGGTTGTCGGGATACGCCGTCTCGAAAAAGAATTGCCGCGGGGTGTCGACGACGAACGGGATCTCGGGTTTCATGACCTCGGCGGTCTCGAAATAGTTGTAATAAGGCGGGATATCCTCTTCGTAGACCGAGGTCATGAACCAGCGCCGGAAGACCGTTGAGAAGGACATCTCCTGAGCATAACGCCACCGGACACTCGCACGGTCATTATTGGTGATGTTGGGATCCTCGACATATTCGCAAGAAGTGTGCTGGATCTGGCAGAGAGGATCTTTTTCATACTTGTGGATCGCTTCGGTCATCTCGAAATAGCGTTCTCCCGAGCCCAGGCAACCGTGATACTTTCCCATATCCTCGGGCTTTTCGGGGAATATGGTCTCCTCGCCGACGAAGGTGCAGTAATGTGACACCTTGTTGCAGTTCACGCCGGCGTTGTTGCATGTTATACTGCAAAGATTCCGTACGCCGAGAGTGGGAAGGAGCATTTCCTGATCCAGCAGGTCATAGGCGGTGAGGAAAAGCCGCTTTCCCTGTTCATCATTGAGTCCTTCGTCGCACAGGTCGAAACGGCCCTCATAGTTGTTGTCGAGGTCCGCGAAGAGGTAATTGTATCGGGTGGATGACTCTTTCAGGACATTCCTTATGGTCAGCGTATAGTCGTGACCTTCTATCACATCGTTGTGTATGCCGTCGTTCTCTCGATCAAGTGTAAAATGGCATTCGTAGGTGAGCGTCACTATCTGTCCCACCGACCCCTTGCAGGTGAAATCGCGAAAGTCGCCGAGTTTCTCGAACGAGGATTGATCCACGGTCGGCTCCGGTATCTTCGACCGGCATTCACGGTGATCGGTCTGCATGATGTCATAGACGCTTTTCTCGCTGAAGGCTTTGACTTTCGCTTTGACGATGTCCGGCGGGGTCCCCGCGGGCAGGTTCACTATCGGCGGCAGGTCGCCGGCGCCGTCGCTGAACGCCTGCGCCTCCGCCTCGCTCACCGGCTCGGCATGTTCGATGTCGTCACGGACGCTCTCCACGAACATCTCGGGAAGCCAGCCGCATATCTGCTGGAGTTTGCTGACCCCCTCCTTGGGGGCGTTCGACTTCAGACACTCCGCCTCGCCGGCGAGCGTGAGCAGTTCCTTTATCTTCGCGTCCAGCAGTCCGGTCACATCGACCTTTTTAACCTCGTTGAGGAGTTGTACCGCCCGCCGAAGAAGATCGAAGTCGTTCTTGATCTCTTCATCATAGGTGTCCTCCGCGCCGTTTATCAGGCGGTCGGCCAGTTGGGTGCCGTATCGCGCCACGCTGGTGAGCGTGTCCACCTTTTTGTCGAGAAGCGACAGCACGCGATCCTTCTCGTTCCGCGTGAGGATGCTCCACGACTCGATGATGACATTCTCGGGGTAGGCATGAGGGATATCAGACCACAGGGGATCTTTCACGGTTTTGCATTCCACATTCTTTTCGTAGTACCGCTCGCTGTAGCAGTTCTTCATGCTTCCTTCCACCGGCGCGCCCTTATCGAGCGCATCCTGAATGAGTGTGGGCCACACCCCGTTCTTCTCACGCTTCTTCAGCACATCCTGCAGCCAGCCGCCGAGCAGGGATATCTTTTCCAGATCGCTCTTGACCGCCTCTTTTCCGTCGGAGAGATCGAATTCGGTGGAGTTGAGGTCGCGGAACAGGATCGTGTTGACGAGCAGTTCCAGCAACAGTTCCCGTCCGAGACGGTACCGGTCGAAATGGCGGTTCGCTATGTCGGCGCCGTAGGTGTCCTTCCAGTACTCGCTATTGGCCAGATCGAACATCTGCTTGTGCCAGCGGAAGTCGTTGGGGTGGCCCCAGTAGGGGTCGTTGGGTTGCCTGATGTAGCCGTTCTTTTTGTGCGCCGTCAGGACGAACGGATTGTTCGGGACATAGCGGGAAGTGCTCAGCGAGAATTTCGACGCGTCGAAGCCAGCGACCGGATAGGGGTCCCCGGCGACATGGCGTGCGCCGAAGTAGAGGATGCGACCGCCGTACGAGGAGGCGAAATCCTCCTGCGAGAGCAGCCCCATGCAACGATCGTCGCCAAAACCTTCGGTGACCGACCCTGTCTCACAGGCCTGCCCCGGTGTGGCCGAGAATCTGACGATGAGATACGGGTCGTCCGATGATTCGGCGAAGACATCGAGCCAGAGGTTGTACATGAGGTATTTCTTGTAAATGTAATCTTCGCAGGAGGAAAGGCGGCGTTCGGTCACCCACTGGAGCCGTTCAGCAAAGACGGGGTTGTCTTTGAAATGGTCGAGCAGGGAGAGCGCTTCGGTGTCGCCCAGAAGCGAGCGGGTGAGGATATGCGGGTGTTTGACGGCGAACGGGACGGTCCCGGAGGAAATATCGCCGTAGAAGAATCGCGCGAGAAGCGCCCGGTCCACCTTCATGAATTCGGTGAAACTGTTCTTGCCGAGCGCGGTGCCGGACACCTCGTCATCATTCACGATCTCGCAACCCTGTGTCACTTCGGGGATGCGTATCTCGTCGAGCGCCAGTATCTCTCTCGGCGCCTCATCCGGTTGTTCCTCTGCCGTCTTCTGCAACGATACGGTGAGCGGGCGGACCATGTAACGGACCGTGCCGGTCGTGTCTCCCTCTTCGTCGCACGCGACGGGGATGCAACTGAGCGGGTCGGGTGTTCCATCCGTTACGGTGGGAGCCATCCGGGCGTTCAGGTCGCCGTGCGCGTAGCCGAGGAAACAGTCACAGGAGGGCTCTCCCTGCCCGTCAAGGTGGCAGACCCCGTTCCCGTTGCATCGTTCGCCGCGACACCGGTCGAGCAGGCACTGCCTGTCGTCATCGGCCGGATGCACATAGCCATCGGCGCATTCGCAGCGATAGTCGAACCGGCCCACCGGTACACAGGTGCCGTTCGCGCAGATCCCCCGCTGGTTATAGCAGGGGTTGATGATGATGGGTATCTCGATGCGGTCCCAAAGTCCGTTGAAGCGATAATCGTAGAAATGGATGAACACCTGATAGTTCGCGGTAGAGGGAAAGGTGTGGCGAAAGGTGAGATAGCCGGAGGGATAGACGACGACATCGCCTTTCAGTATCGCCTTGTCGAGGTAGGAACGGTAGCGGTGGACATAGCCGTTGTCGCCGACGACCTCGTACTCGAAGATGTAGTTCGCCGCGTCGGTCATCGTGTAGCCGGTGAGCGGTCGCCCATCCTTGAGGACAAGCACCTTCATCTCGCATTGTCCGGTGTCGGAACAGTTGTAGGGACCGGACTGGTTCACCACTTCGAACTGGCGGATCTCGACCTGACAGGAAACGAGCAACAACAGCGCCGACAAGGCCCACAGGACTTTTCTCATACGCACCCCCATGCGACAGGTTCAAAGTTTTTTTGAAAAGGAACGGTCGTGTAACGGTATGGTTCTATTTCGCGACCATTTCGAAAGTCAAGAGAGTTTTGCTAGGATTTTGAAAGAAAATGATTTCTCCCCGATATCATTCGGTGATTTTTTTCGGGGGGCGCCGGGGCGGGGGTCAAAGGTCCAGCGTCAGGCCGTCATAACCCGGTTCCACGCCCCGCGGCAGGGTGGCGAGCAGGTCGGCGTGGTTGAACTTATGGTTCATGTGGGTGAGCACCGTGCGAGGCGCCCCGATGCGGGCGGCGAGCGCGAGCACCTCGTCGAGTTTCATGTGCTTGTAGTGGTCATGCCGGACGGTGCAGGAGATGACGAGCGTCGAGATGCCCGCGAGTTTTTCCAGTTCCGCGTCGTCGATGGCCGACAGATCGGCGAGGAAGGCGAACGGCCCGGCGCGGAAACTGACGACCGCCGTGTCGCCGTGCCGGTGGTGCAGCGGCGTGAGCGTGAGGTCGCGGAACGACAGCGGTTCGCGCCCCACCGGTCGCGGATCGAGGAAGCGGAGGTCGCCGTACTCGTTGTCGTCGAAGAGATAGGTGAAACGGTGGCGGGTCGTCGTGATGGTCTCGGGGAGCGCGAAGCAGGGTATCGGCGCACCGTTGCGGAAGGCGAAGATGCGCAGGTCGTCCACGCCGGCGAGGTGGTCGCTGTGGGCGTGGGTGAGCCAGAGCGCGTCGAGCCGCTTCGCCTTCGCGGCGAGCAGTTGCAGGCGTATCTCGAACGGCGCGTCGACGAGCAGGACGGTGTCGCCCTGCTCGACGAGTATCGCGAAACGGGTGCGCCGGTCGCGCGGGTCATCGGAGCGGCAGTTCTCACAGTCGCACAGGAGTTGCGGGGTCCCGGTGGACGAGCCGGTGCCGAGCAGGGTGACGCGCATCATCCGAAGAACTTCTTGAAGATGCTTTTCTTGTTCTTGCCGAGCAGGGTCTCCTCGTAGGCCTCGACGATGTTCTTGAGTTTCGTCACCTCGGCCTCCAGTTCGGCGATCCGGGCATCTTTCGGGTCGGTCGGCGCGGCCTGCGGGCCCGGTTCCGGCGCGGCGGCGGGGGAAGGGGACGCCTGCCCGGCCGTTCCCTCGTCGGCGGGTCGGTCCGGCGTGGACTGCCCGCCGGATACCTCGGCGGCGGCGTGCCCGGCCTGTTCAACGATATCGGTCTTCACCGGTTCGTCGGTCTCGAACAATTTCTGGTATTCGCTCGTTTCGTCGCGGTAGACGCACATAATGAGCGCGCCGTTGAAGAACTGTATCGATTCGGTGACCTCGTTCGGGCGGTAGAGCAGGAGCGATTCCCGCGCCGATTCAAGCCCGTCGATGAGGAAGACGGTGCGGAAGAACCAGCGGTTGAGCGACCGGTCGAGCACCAGTTCGTTGCGGACGAGCCGCATCTGCGGGGGTATCTCGTCGAAGACCACGAACAGTTTCGTCATGCGGTTCTCTTTCAGCACCGCGATGGATCCGAACCGGTCGAGCAGTTGTTTGAGCAGTTGCGCCTCGGCCGGACGGTCGGCGTCGGGCCGTTCCTCTTTCGCCGCCGGTGCGACGGCGGGCGGCGGCGTGGCGACGGGGCCGTCGGATCGGGCCGCCGGGGCGAGCAGGTCGGCGAGCCGCTGGATGCTCGCGAGCGGGCTGATGTTGTTCGAAAGGCAGAGATTCTTTATCTCGGTCTTCTTGTGGTGGAAGAACACATCCATCGCGGCCGCGTCGAAGGTGACCCGTTCGCCGACGAGTTTGTAGTCGAGCACGCCCATGAGATAGATGAGCAGCGATTTACCCGGGTCGTCGGCCGCGAGAAAGTAGGGGAGCGCCGGCACCTCGCGGTCCATGCGGCGGAACCACTGTTTGTAGGACGACTGGGAAAGCCGCTTTTCCAAGTCGAAGAACCCGAGCGGCCGTTTGCCGGGTGCCGGTCCGAAGGAGAGCGCGAGCCCCGCCTCGTAGCGACGCACCATGTCGGAATTCTCCACGATGGGTTCGAGCGTGCGACGCACCTTGTCGGTGTTGCCGGCGACTATGCTGTTCTCTTCGACGAATATGGTTACCGGCATCATTCCTCCCTGTCGTCGTAGCGTACCGTCATGTTGCGACCGCGGCGTTTCGCGGCGTACAGCGCCGTGTCGGCCTTCTGCAGGAGATCCTCCTCGTTCTTCACCTCGTGCTCGTGGTAGGACGCGATGCCGGCAGAGAGCGTGAGTTGCAGACCGGAGAAACTGGATCGCTGGCATTTCTCGCGTATCTTCTCGGCGGTGTTGAAGGCGCCCGCGGCGTTGGTGCCCGAGAGGAGGAGCGCGAACTCCTCGCCGCCTATGCGGCCCGCGTAGTCGGAGTTACGGATGTTGCTCTTGAGCAGGCGCCCTATCTGTCGCAGGACGGTGTCACCCATCAGGTGGCCGTAGGTGTCGTTGATGTTCTTGAACAGGTCGATGTCTATCATGATGAGCGAGAGCGTGAAGCCGTACCGGCGGGCCTTTTCGCACTCCTTTTTGAGTATCGAGAGGAAATGGCGGCGGGTCGCCACGCGGGTCAGCGCGTCGGTCGTCGCGATCTCGACCAGTTTCACATTGTCGAATATGACGCCGATGTTGTCGGCGAGTATCTCAAGGAACTGTATCTCCTCCTCGAGGAACGCGCCTTTCGACAGGTTGCGTTCGAGGTACAGATAGGCGCGTATCTCGCCCTGCAGGAGCACCGGTATCGCCGCCACGACGCAGTTGTCGGCGTCCGGGCCCGACGAGGCGGAGGAGTCGGTGTCGGAGAAACTCAGCGGCATGCTGGTGAAGAACTCTATCTTTGCCGTCTTGAACATCCGCTGGACGATGTCCCCTTTGAACCGGATGTCGTTGAACTTGTAGGTCTGCTGGGCGGCGTCCTTTATGAGATAGTCCATCTGCCGCCCGTCGTCGTACTGGAACACGACGGCGACGAGGTCCGCCGACAGGATGTCGAGTATCTTCTTGACGACGATGTCCATGATCTTGCCGACCTCGGTCTTCCCCGATATCGCCTTGACGATATCGATGATGTAGGAGTAGTTGCGGTTGCGGGTACGCAGGAAGTCGGTCTGGCGGCGCGTCTCGTCGAAATAGAGTTTCAGTCGGCCGAGCGTCCTTTCGCTCCGGTCGCCGGACGCGGCCTCGTCGATGGCGGCGCGCACCTCGGCCATCAGTTGGTCGGTCTGCCCGTAGTCTATGAAGTAGGAAAGTTCTCCGAACAGCGTGATGAAGTGGCGCGCCTGCAGGAGCGCCGATTCCTGACGCCCCTCGTCTATGAGGCGACGCAGGATCTCGGGCAGGGCCTTTTTCTCGCTGAGGATATGCGCTATCCGGTGCCGGTACAGGAGGCGGTACAGAGGCGCGACGGCGGATATCTTCTCGTCCTCTATCGTTTCGACGATGCGGGTAAGGTCGCGGTCGTACCCCTTCTGGGCGGCGTAGAGAGCGCGCGCGGTGAGGTAGAACAGCCGGTAGAGCGGCCGCAGTTCCGGGTGCTGTTTGAACAGCGCCTCTATCTGGTCCGACAGTTCGAGGATGTATTCGCGGTCGCCTTCGAAGGACGCATCGAGGAACAGGAGCGTGCAGAGCGCGCGGCACCGGCGCTGGTCGTCGAGTTTCTTTTTGTCGAGGAACCGCCTCAATTTTCCGCCCGCCACGCGCGCAAAGCCCGATTCGCCCTTGAGCAGGTACAGGAGGATCTGCGCGGAATAGATGCCGATGAGGTCGCTGTCGCGTCGCTCGCGGTACGACAGTTCCTCGGCGTTGAACAGGTAGTTCTCGGCGAGCGAGAAGTCCCCGGTGAGCACGGCGAACTCGCCGCGGGCGAAGAAGGCGTATTTGAGCATGGTGGTGCCGCACCCCTTGCGCGCGAAATCCATCGCGCGGTCGAGGAAGAACGGCACCTCGTGCCACCGTTCGAGCAGTTGGGCGCACGAGGCGAGATTGAGATAGGCGCGGGCGATGCGGAAGTTATCGAACGATTCGATGGCGAGTTTGAGCGTCTGCTGGAGGAGCAGATAGCCCTTTTCCAGTTTATTGAACCGCTGGAGGAAGCGGAACGACGCGGTGAGCGCGTCGATGAGATAGGCCTTGCGCGGCAGTTTTTTCGCGCTCTCGATGAGGTCGTTGCGCACCGTAAGGAGCGTTTCGTAGTCGCTCCCGCGTTCGTACATGGCGTGGTCGAACTCGAGTTCGCGCAGGAGATAGCGGCGTTGCGGGGTGAAGAGCGCGTCGTGCCCGGCGGCCATGAGTTTTTTCGCCTTCTGTATGTGGGACCCCGCCTTGGCATAATTCTCCTCGGCGCGGCCCGCGATGTAGGCGCGCAGATAGGCGACGAACGCGGCGCGTTCGGGGGTGTCGGCTTTGAATTTGACCGTATGCTGGAGCGCCTTGGGGGCGTCGCCGTCGCCGACGAGCGCACGGACGAGCAGGTCGAGGATGAGTTCGTCCTTCCAGGTACCGTACGCCTCTTCGAGCAGGGGGATCGCCCGGCCGTAGATACCCAGTCGGTGGAAGATGCGGCCCGCGAAGAGCGAGACCGCCGTTTTTTTCTTGAGCGAGAGGATGTAAGGATTCTCGCGGACGATGGAGAGCGCCTCGTCGATGAAACTGCCGGTCAGTTCGGTGTTGAGATGGAAGAACGCGCGGCTCGCCGAGCGCAGGTAGTATTTGAGCGCCGTCTCGGGACGGCCGCCGCGCAGGTAGTGGTAGGCGGCGAAGGCGCAAGTGTTTATCTCCTCGAGCGGGTTGCTGGTGAGCAGATAGTCGGCGTGGCTGAGATGCAGGCGGCGCCGTTCGTCGGCCGGCATGCTTTGGTACACGAGTGCCTGCAGGCGTGCGTTCACCAGCCGTATCTTGCCGTTCTTGTGCTCTTCGAGCAGGTAATTCCTCTTCAGGAAATCGAGCGCGTCACGGAATGCTTCGTCGGGCATCCGTTCGCGGAGCACGGCGGACAGCGCCTCGCGGGTGGTGAATTTGCGGTAGATGGAGGCGAGGTTGAGAAGCGCCCGCTGGTCGGGCGAGAGCGAGTTCAACTTGAGGCGGAACAGGAAATCTATCGGTTCCTTCTCGAGCACATCGTTACGGAACAGTATCCGTTCGCCGGAAAGCAGCAGGAACCCCTCTTCGCGGAGCATGTGCAGGAGCGAGAAGGTGGTCTTGACGATGCCGCCGCTCATGCGGTAGAGCCAGAGGAACAGCGATTCGTCGATATGTTTGCGCGGCGACTGAAGGCACGACTCGATGAAGTCGCGCAGTTCGCCCGGGGAGAAACTGGGTATCGTGACGCGGGCGTTGGCCGGGAACTCGATGGGGGATA
>JAKLFG010000018.1 GCA_022711315.1 bacterium
CGAACTACGCGCTGGAAGGCGGGCTCTGCATCAACTCGAAGGAGGTCGATTGCGCCGAGAACCTTGGCAAACCGGTCAACAGTCAAGACATCGTCCAGAAGGTCACCATCACCTACACGACGGAGGGCGGGTGGACCTCGCCTGCGACCTGCGACTGGGAATGTCAAGAGAACTTCGCGTTGGTCGAAGGGTCCTGTATCGACAACAGAGAAGTGCCGTGCGACGAGGATAACGACAATCCGGCGCACAGTACCGACACCATCGTGAATGTGACGATCACCTACACGACGATCGGTGGCTGGACCTCGCCGGCCGACTGCGAGTGGATCTGTGATGACGACTTCTTCCTCAATGGCGAATCAACCGCCTGCGTCGAATGTTTTGTGGATGGCGATTGTGCCGACGGGAATGCCTGCAACGGTGAAGAATTGTGCGATGATCTGGGCCTCTGCAATGCGGGTGAACCGCTGGTCTGCGCCGATATCAATGTCTGCACCGACGATCTCTGCGACCCCGAAACCGGTTGCTATTACGAGAACAACATCGACACCTGCGATGACGTCAACGACCTGACCGAGAACGATGTCTGCTTCGAGGGTGACTGTAACGGCGAACTGATGACGGGCGTGTGCGGCAACGCGATACCGGTGGGTGCTCTGCCCTACACGACGAGCGGCAACACCGCCAGCCGACCGAATTCACTAGAGGAATACGGCACCGGGTGCGCGGCTGACACGCAGGCGACCGTCGATGTGGTATACGAACTGACGGTCGAAGAGGGGGTCGAATACCAGATACAGGTGGTGCCGACCGACGGCGGCGATCTTGCCCTGAATCTGCTCGGTGTCTGCGGCGAGGGCGAACCGTGCATCGACGCGGCGAACGGCGGCGGTGCAGGCGAGACCGAAGTGATCATCGGCGTTGCCGGTCAGAGCGGCACGGTGTACATCTCGATAGAAGGTAGCGGCGCTTACGAACTGTCGATCGGCATCGTGGAGCAGCCCGACGAGGACACGGTGGATCCCGACGACATCCTGCCCGATGATATAGCGACCGATGATATCCTTCCCGACGAGACCTTGGTGGACGAGGAGGTCGTCGACGAAGAGGGGCCGGATGAGGTGGTCATCGACGATGTGACGACCGACGATGTTCCGATAGACGAAGAAGAGAGCGATGTCGACATCGTGACCGACACCACGGTCACCGACACCGCGGTCACCGATACGACGGTCGTGGACAACGAGATACCGGACGAAGCGGGCGACGAACTGCCCGGCGACGAAGACACCGTCATCCCCGGCGCCGATACCGGCAAACCGACCGACAATGGTTGCGGTTGTTCATTAGTATTTTAAACAGGTTAGAGGAGGTTCTCATGAAGCGCATCCTTTCGGCGGTCATCGTGCTGTGCGCCGTCACCGCCTTCGCGGGCGACTACGGCAAATGCAGTTTCGATTCGAACTGCCACCCCGGCGTCAAATGCAACTCGGGCGTCTGCGCCGATGCGGCCGGATCCAAGTGCGGATTCGATTCCGACTGCGGCGGCAAGGGGGCCAAATGCAACAGCGGCAAGTGCTCCAACGCCCCCGACGGCAAGTGCAGTTTTGACAGCGAGTGCCCCGGCAAGAAGTGCTCCTCGGGTAAGTGCAAGTAAGGTTCCCCGCGCTTATCCTGAACTGACACTCCGGTCTATTTTTCTTGCCTTTCTCTTCGCAATTGTTATTCTTTCGTGAATTAGAAATGAGGCAACGATGACTTTTCGGTTTGTCGCCGTGTGCGTTTTCGCACTCCTTCTTTCTCTTCCGCTTCACGGCGGGGACTCGTTCGCCTCGGTCGAGGGCTATCCCCACGCGGCGCCGCTCTTCCCGAATTACATCCAGTTCGAGCAGACGCTCGCGGTGCAGAACGGCCGTATCGGCTCGGTACTCTACCCCGCCCCCGGTGCCCCGGCGCTCGTGACAGAAGAGGAGGACGAACTTTCGGTGTTCGCCGCCTGCAGCACCGACACGGTCGACCGCATCGACATCGGGAAAGAGGGTGATAACGGCTTTGTCGCCTTCCTGACGCTCTTCCCGCGCGGCGAACTGCCGGTCGGCAACGGCGTCACGCGGTTCTTTTTCACTGTCCCTTACCGGTTGCCACACGGCGTGTACGACCTCAAAGTGACGATCGGCGGCGCGACCATCCGGGTCGACAACGGCGTCGGGTTCATCCCCGAGAAACGGATCGCCTTCACCGTCTGGGCCGACCCGCAGATAGAGGATCTTCAGTCGAAGAGCAACATAGAACTCAACTGGAACGACCACTCCTATCCCGGGTTCTCCGACGATCTGCTCGACTATTCGCGTCAGCAGGGGATCATCGCCATCGCCATGTCGCAGATGAACGCGATGGATACCGACCTCATCGCCTGCGTCGGCGATCTGGTGTTCGGCATCAACCACCAGCGCGAGTACGAGGACATCGTCCAGTTCCTTGCAAAGGCCGAGATACCTTTCTTCGGCGTGCCGGGCAACCACGACGGCTATGCGAAGTTCCAGAGCGAGGAGGACTTCACCTCGCCGATCGAGCGCGACGGACTCAACTACTGGCGCGCCTTCATCGGGCCGACCTACTTCTCGTTCAATCTGTTCGGCAGGACGCTCATGATGCTCAACACCTACGACGGCACCGCCGAGCGCCGCGCATCGGGCAAGCCGATCGGCATCGGCGACAATGCCGCGCCGCCGGTCAGCAACTACGGCGGCTTCCTCTCCGACACGCAACTCCTGTGGGCCACCCAGTCGATCGCCCTTTCCGAGGTGACGATGATGTTCTCGCACCATCTGCCGCTCGGGATGGTCGAGGACGACTACGAGTTCACCGCGATGGAGAAATACCCGAAGAACAAGATCATCGGCGCGATATTCAGCGAGGAATGGAATTTCGAGAGCATGGCCTACGACAGCGACACGCTTGACACGATATTCGCCGAGACCAACCGTTACAACACCGGCATCCGGCTGATCGGCGCGATGGTCACCGAACTGCCGCGGCCACCGCTCTATTTCGCGGGCCATGCCCACCGCGACCGCTATTTCCACTTCGAGGCGGGGAGCGAGATCATCCCCGGCACCGCGCTCTTCGCGCCGCAGGAGATGATATTCACTCAGACCAAATCGGCGGCGAGTTCGGGCGAGGCCTACTGGGGAGTCCGTCCGGTCTATCAGGATCTCGACACCGGGACGACCGCGTTCAGTTATCTCTGCGCCGACGACGCGGAGTGCAACCCCGACAAGGAGGGGGAGAAGGCGGGGTTCCCCTCGATGCCGCTCGGCAATTTCTGGGTGAATTATACCGCGAGCGAGACGACCTCGCTCTACATCGGCGGCAACGGCGTGTCGGTCACGGCGCAGGCCGAGGTGGTGAATTTCCTGCCGACCGACGAGGCCTACCGGCTCCGGTTCGTGATGCCGGCCAAGGAACTCGGCTACCTCTTCGACGCCGACGATCCGGTCATCGACGACGCGATGCTCTCGGCGGACCGCGCGACCATCCTCATCACCGCGAAGGGGACCGTCGCGGCCGGTTCGACCGTCGAAGGCTTCCTGAAACGCGAGTTCATCAGAAACAGCGTCACTGTGTCGCTTTCCCCCGACACCGTCACCGCCCCCGTTCCGGAGGTCGAGTACGAGGAATGGATACCGGGCAATTCCCCGCTTGAGTTCACCGTCACCAACGCGGACGATTACTTCCACCTCATCTGGTACCGCGACGGAAAAGCGGCGCACGACGGCGCCGAATTCAAGGAGAAATTCGACCCCTACCATAAAAAAGAGGCGATCGAACTGCTCTACATCGCCAAGAACGGCGCGTATGGCGTGAAGGAATTCTCGGTCGATGTCGAAGAAGAAGAGACCGATGACGACCTCATCCCCGACGAGGACTCCCTCATCGCCGAAGAGGAACCGGCCGTCGACGATACCCCCGCCGTCATCCCCGACACGACGGTCGAACCCGACGACCTTCCCTTCGACGACGACCCGATCGTCAAAAAGGACGATGGCGGCTGCGGGTGCTCGGTGGTGTTCTAGCGCATAATTCAGCGCATAATTTCTTTTTGACAATCATTTATGCGATGTTACAATGCCGGTGTCTGATTTCCCAAGGGGGCAATGGTGTGGAAAGAGTCTGAATCACTCGAACTCAAATCGTCGTTCGCCGAATGGCGCGAGATCGTTGTTTCGCTCGTTGCATTCGCCAACAAAAACGGCGGCATGGTGATCGTCGGGTTGAACGATGATGGCGAACCTACCGGACTTTTAGTCGGCGGAACGACGCTGGAAGATATCGCCAACAAGATACGCCAGCACACCGATCCGGTCCTCTATCCCTCCATCAATGTCAAAACGCACGGCCCCGGCGAGATCGTGGAGATAACGGTCCCCGCTTCTGACAATAAGCCGGTATTCGCCTTCGATCGGGCCTATATCCGTGTCGGCAAAGCAAACCAGAAAATGAGCAACGAAGCGGTCCGTTCCTTGATCAAGCGATACGCGATGCCTGCGTTCGACGAACAGGAGATGCCGGTCAAGGCAACGGCGGTGGCGTGGGACACGGCGCTTCTAGAACAGTTCGGCGTTCCGGCAAAGGATCCGTTTGCCGCTTTGAAGAAACAGGGCTTGATCAAAACGGGTCGTCCGCTCAACGCGACCTATCTCTGTTTCTGTCGCGAACCCCGGCAGACGCCGAACGCCATCGTGAAAGTGGCGCGATTCAAAGGCCGCGATATGGCGGTTTTCATCGATATGAAGGATATCAACACATCGATCGTCCGCGCGGTGGACGAGGCCATCGACTTCATCAAGCGTCATACCGGCATGGCGGTCGAGATCTCCGGCAAGGCGCGTCGTACCGAACGGTGGGAATATCCTCTCGACGCGCTCCGCGAGGCGGTGATCAACGCGGTGGTTCACCGTGATTACACAGATCCCGGTA
Organism: bacterium; assembly: GCA_022711315.1. Lineage (GTDB taxonomy): Bacteria > UBP6 > UBA1177 > UBA1177 > JAKLFG01 > JAKLFG01. The sequence continues at coordinate 4,981 of JAKLFG010000018.1, forward strand.
CCGTGCAGCTCCGCATTTTCGACGACCGTCTGGAGATATGGAGCCCCGGTCTGCTACCGAAAGAACTGTCGGTGAAACATCTGCCGCGTGAATCGCGGTCGATCCCGCGCAACCGGACGATAGCCCGCATCTTCCACGCGCTCCATCTTATCGAAAGTTGGGGCTCCGGCTTTCAACGCATCGTCGATGCCTGCGAACGGAACGGTAACTCGACGCCGCTTTTCGAGGAAAAGGCGGGGGCCTTCGTCATAACCGTACATCCCAAGGCAAGCGGGGGAGCAAGCGGGGGAGCAAATGGGGGAGTAAATGGGGGAGTAAATGGGGGAGTAAACCGATTGCTGTCATTTATACAAGACAACCCCGGTAAGCGGACCGTTGAGATCGCCGCTGCGCTTGAAATGCCTCCCAAGACTCTTGAAAAATGGCTGGATAAACTGAAAAAAGAAGGTCGCGTCGAATTTAGAGGAGCATCCAAGACCGGCGGCTACTTCGTCAAAGAATAACCCTGAACTGGGGGCGGGTCCATGCGGAATATACTTCTTGCGATGATCGGACTTATGCTTGCCGGTTCCTCCGGTGTCGCGTACGCCGCACCCGGCGACGAGCGGTGGGAGCCTATTGAAAATGGCCCTAATGAGATTGTTTATGCCATGACCTACGACGGGAACGGGAACTTATATATCGGCGGCGGATTTACTATGGTCAACGATATCCCGGCAAAGCAGATTGCCAAATGGACTGGGGTTGAGTGGAGTGCGCTCGGTTCCGGGACGGAGGATGGGCGTATCAATACTCTTGTTGTTGGTAATGATGGAAGCCTGTATGTTTCAGGCACATTTGACACTATGGGTGGCGTAGTCGTAAACAATATTGCCAAGTGGGATGGAATCAAGTGGAGCGCAATTGGTGGTGGACTGGAAGCTTGGGTTACTGCTCTTGCCATTGACCGTGATAATAATTTATATGCGGGAAGTGGTTCCTTCGTCGGCGTCAACAAGCCGAATACAATATGTCAGATCTCCAAGTGGGATGGATTTGGGTGGCATATTCTCGGCTCCGTGATGGATCAGTGCAATGTCAACGCGCTTATTGTTGATAACGATGGCAATTTGCTTGCCTCTTTTTGGAATCAAGTTCACAAATGGAATGGGGTCGAATGGATAGTTTTTGGTGAGGTAGAGCATACTTATGATCATATTGATCTTCTGGCCATTGACGGCGCGGGGAATCTCTATGCGGCAGGGGCTTTTGACACGATGGACGGCATAACGGCAAACAATATCGCCAAATGGAACGGAGTTGAGTGGAGTGCACTTGGTCCCGGGGTGGAGAACTTTGTAAATGCCATCGCCCTTGATCGCAATGGTAATGTATATGTGGCTGGCGCTTTTCACATCGTGGATGGCTTAATGGCGAATCACATCGCCAAATGGGACGGAATTGAATGGAGTACGCTTGGTTCCGGGCTTGACAACTCGGCTTACGCTGTTGTTTTTGATAACAGCGATACTCTCTATGTGGGAGGTGGCTTTGGCACTGCAGGTAATAAGGTGAGTCCCTTCATCGCAAAATACCTGATACCCGACGAGGAGATTATCCAACCAGATGACGATACCATTCTACCGACCGACACAGAGCCCGACGAGTCGGCCGACAGCGGCGAGAAGGACGACACCGATACGATCCTGCCCGACGAACCGGCGCCGGTCGACACCGACACTGTCAAACCCACCGGCGACGGCTGCGGGTGCTCTGTCCTGTTTTAGTGCTTTTTAATTTTCCCGCGTTATACTCCTACCGTCCACCGTTCAATTAACAGGGAGGGATCCATGAAACGTATCCTTGCGGCGATCATCGTGCTGTGCGCCTTCACCGCCTTCGCGGGCGACTACGGCAAATGCAGTTTCGATTCCAACTGCCATCCCGGCGTCAAGTGCAATTCGGGCGCCTGCGCCGATTCGGCCGGCTCCAAGTGCAGTTTCGATTCCGACTGCGGCGGCAAAGGGGCCAAGTGCAACAGCGGCAAGTGCTCCAACGCCCCCGACGGCAAATGCAGTTTCGACAGCGAATGCCCCGGGAAGAAATGCAGTTCGGGCAAGTGCAAGTAGCGCGATGCTCCGATTCTCCATCGTCATACCGTCGCTGAACCAAGGGCGATTCATCGGCGACGCGCTCCGCTCCATCGCGGCGCAGGGCCATCCCGCTGTCGAGGTCATCATCCGCGACGGCGGCTCGACCGACGACACGGCCGCGGTGGTGCAGGGGTTCGGCCCGCTCGTCACTCACTTCGTTTCTGAGCCCGATAGCGGCCAGTCGGACGCCCTCAATAAAGGCTTCGCGCAGGCGACGGGTGACCTCTTCGGCTGGATGAACGCCGACGACATCTACCTGCCGGGGGCGTTCGCCGAGGCGGCGCGCATCTTCGAAGCGAACCCCGAGGTCATGGTGGTCTACGGCAACTGGGTGACCATCGACGCGGCGGGCCACCAGATCGCGGCGCACTACGCTCTGCAAGCGCGACGGCCCCATTTTTCCTACGAGAATCTCGACACCTACAATCAGGCGCTCTTCTGGCGGCGGGAAGCGCACGAACGGTTCGGCCGGTTCGACGAACACCTCCACCGGCTGATGGACGACGATCTCATCCTCGCGCTTCTGCTGAACGAGGGGCCGGAACGATTCACCCGCACCGACTCCTTCCTCGGGGCGTTCCGCATCCATGAAGCGCAGAAGACCCCCGACGCGGCGATAGACGAAAAGCACCGCGCCGAACAGGAATACCTCGACAAGAAATACGGTTTCGCGGCGGCCGATTCCCTGCGCGGGAAGTGTTACCGCCTGCGCTACCGCTGGCATCAACTCTGCGATTCGCTCGTCGCCGGCGGACTGTGCTACACGCTGGGTAAGGCGCGGGAAGGACTCCGCAAACGGCGCGGCCTCTGGTAAAAGCAAAAAAAAGGCGGTTCAGTTTGCCTTCGCGGCGTTATCGGATATAATCGCGCCGGAAGAGACCATAACGAACGAGGAAGTTGCATGGAAAAAGGGAAGGTATTCATCGCGCTCGATGTCGCCGACCGCCGGGAGGCGCTCGCCATCGTCGCCGAACTCAAGGGGTTCGGCGCCGGCTGGAAGATCGGGAAACAACTCTTCACGCAGGAGGGTCCCGCGCTCGTCAAAGAGATAGTGGCGATGGGCGAGGATGTGTTCCTCGACCTCAAATATCACGATATCCCCAACACCGTGGCACAGGCCGGACTTGCCGCCGCGAAACTCGGGGTAAAGTTGTTCAATGTCCACGCCGCCGGAGGCCGCGCGATGATGGCCGAGACCCGGAAGGCGCTCGATACCCTGCCCGACCGGCCGCTCGTGCTCGCCGTCACGGTGCTCACGAGTCTCTCGGCCGAGGATCTCGCCGAGGTCGGGTACCACGCCACGCCGGCCCAGCAGGTGGCGCGGTTCGCGAAACTGGCCGAGGAGGCGGGGATGGACGGCGTGGTCGCTTCGCCGCTCGAGATAGAGATCATCCGCAGCGTGACGAGACCATCGTTCAAGATACTCACCCCCGGCATACGGCCCGCGGGCGGCTTGAAGGACGACCAGAAACGGATAGCGACCCCTGCGGCGGCTATCGCGGCGGGTGCCGACTATCTTGTCATCGGGCGGCCCGTCACGCAGGCCCCCGACCGGAAGAAGGCGTTCTGGGAGATTTTGGATGAGATAAGGAATGGGTAACAGAAAACCCTCACCTTTATCCTCTCCCTCGACAGGGATAGGAAATACCGAACAGTCCTTCGCCCTGTGGAGGGAGAAGGTCGGGATGAGGGTGTTCCGGTGGGGCAGACCATGAGCAGTCCCCGCTGGGAATATGTGTACGGCATCAACCCCTGCTTCGAGGTGTTGCGGGGCGGACGGCGGAAGGTCCACGAGGCCTTCATCGCCGACACCTCCGGCGACAACCCGCGCATCAAGAAACTGATCCGTTACCTCGGCGACAAGGGGATCGTCGTAACGCCGGTGGGGCGCGACCGGTTGTTCCAACTGTCGAAGTCGACCGAACATCAGGGGGCGGTCCTCCGCTGTGCGCCCTACCCCTATGCCGAACTCGACGAGGTCTTTGCCGCCGACAAGATGCTCCTGCTCGATAATGTGGAGGACCCGCACAATGTCGGCGCGATACTGCGGAGCGCCGAGATATTCGGGTTCCATGACATCCTTCTGCCGCTCAAGGGGGTCCCCGAGATATACCCCTCCATCGTCAAGGTGAGCGCCGGGGCGACCGAACACCTGCGCATCGTCCGCAGCGGTAACGCCAACGCCTATGTCAAAAAGGCGAAGAGCGAAGGGCGGACGGTCGTCGCGCTCGACGAGGAAGGGGCCGTCGACCTGCGCGAAGCGGTAGAACAGCGGCGCGGACCACTCCTGCTCGTCATCGGCGGCGAGGGAAAGAGCGTCGGGCAGTTCATCCTCATGAACGCCGATATCGTCGCGAAGATACCGCAGTCGGGACGGATCAATTCGCTGAACGCATCGGTCGCCGCCGGTATCGCAATGTATGCCTTCGGAGCGGACCATGGCGCTTGACGCACGGCTGGTGAAGGAACTCGAAGCGGCGCTCGACTGCCGGTTCACCGACAGGGACCTCCTTGAGCAGGCCTTCGTCCACCCCTCGCTCGACACGGCGGGAAGCGCGAACTATCAGCGGCTCGAATTCCTCGGTGACGAGGTGGCGGGACTCGCCGTTTCGACGCTCCTGTACCGGCGCTTTCCCGACGCGGAGGAGGGGCAGCTCTCCCGCGCCCGCGCCTATCTCACCAACGAAGGTTCGTTCGCCGACATCGCCCGGACCCTCGGACTCGGCGAACTGCTGATACTCGGCAAGGGAGAGGAGAAGACTGCCGGCCGCGAGAAGGACTCCATCCTCGCCGATGTGTTCGAATCGCTCATGGCGGTGATATTCCTTTCGAACGGATGGGAAACGGCGCTGAAGGTCGCCGAGCGGATATTCATCCCGCGGTTCGGGGCCGCCACGGAGGTCGAAGGGCTGCTCCGCCATATCGATCAGGACCACAAAAGCCACCTGCAGGAACTTGCGCAGGAGGCCGGCCAGCCGCTCCCGTCGTACACGCTGGCCGGCAAGCAGGGGCCCGACCACGAGAGTCTTTTCACCGTCGAATGCCGCGCGCTCGGGCTGACGGCGGAAGGGACCGGCCGCAACCGCAAGGCGGCCGAACAGGAAGCGGCCCGCCACCTGCTCGCCCTGCTGAAGGAACGGGACCGATGACAACCACCACCGGAGGAACACCATGCCGCAACTGAGGATAGAGCACCGGACCGAAAGAAAGAAAGAGGATATCTGGCAATGGGTGGAGGAACACATCGAGCGGGAACTTTGCGCCAAGGTGCCGCGCGAGGAGTTCCGGGTCACCGAATCGGCACGCGACTGCGCCTTCACCGTGCAGGGGAAGAATGTCGTCGCGCAGGTGCAGGTGAGCGACAACCTGCTCGCGATAGAACTCAAGATACCCATCCTTTTCGTCCCGTTCCAATCGCGGATAGAGGCGGGCATCCGCTCGGCGCTCCAAGCGTTGTAAATGGAAGATTCCTTTCTCACGATAGCGACCGCCGCCGGCCCGTTCGAGATAAAGGAAAAAGGGTCACGGTTCCTCTCCTTCGTGACGCCTGTTGTTTCGGAGGGGGAGGCGCTTTCCTTCGTTTCGGCTTTGCGCAAACGGTACCATGACGCCACCCATGTCTGCTGGGCCTACCGGCTCGGAGACGGCGAAGAGCGCGCGTCGCGGTACAGCGACGACGGCGAACCGTCGGGCTCGGCGGGACTCCCGTTGTATCAGGAACTCGCACGCCGGGAACTTTTCAATGTCGCCTGCGCCGTCGTACGCTATTTCGGCGGGGTGAAACTGGGGACCGGCGGGCTCTGCCGGGCCTACGGCGCGGCGGCGCGTCTGGCGCTCGATGAGACCCCGCCCCGCACCGAAACGGTCACCGTGACGGTCGCCGTGACGGCGCCGTTCGACCTGCTGGGCGCGGTGCTTCATGTCGTGAAAAAATATCCGGGGGCATCGGTGTCGGCGCCCGCATACCGTGAGGAGGGGGTCGTCGTCGAGGCGCGGATCCCCCGGTCGAAGGCGGGTGCTTTCAAGGCCGAACTGGTCGAACGGAGCGGCGGTCGCGTTACTTCTGCCTGACCGAGGCCGGCGGTACCGCCTGCAGGATATCCTCAAAATACGACGAGAACGCCGCGCCGATCTCGCGGTCCCTGCTCAGGAACAAGACCTCGCGGTTGCGGTAACAACCCGCCTTGGTCCAGTTCATCGAACCGAAGACCGTCGCGGCGCCGCCATCCACGACGGCGAATTTATGATGGAAGTTCATCGGTTCGCCGCGTCCGTCGAGCAGGTGGTCGAACAGCACCGTTGCGCCGAGACTCTCGAGATACCGGGCGGCCCGCGCGTTCACCGCCGCCTCTCCCGGTTCACCCGACCAGTCGTCCACGATAAAACGGGCTTTTTTCCCTTTTTTGAGCAGTTTTTTCACGCCGGTGAGCGGTGGGATGCCGAGCGTGAGCGTGTACATCGCGACATCGAGGCCGGAGCGGGCCGAGAGGATATCCTCCTTTGCCGCGCGACACCCCGTGCCGGGGAGGAAATAGATCGTACCGAACTCGACGCGGCACCCCTTCTCGCACCGCTTCTCTATCCGCATCTCTTTGAGCGCATCGAACTCCTCGGTAAGCAGGGCGGCGAGTTTCGGCGCGTCGGAAAAGAGGATGGCGGCGTTCTTCGACTGGCCGCCCGAGAGGTTGCGCGAGGAAAGGAACACCGTCCGCCCGTCGGCCACGACGAACTTCTCGTGCAGTATCCCCTTCGGCGGATGGAACTCGGTGAGAGGGAACGACGGCCGGCGCTTGAACTGACTGCGGCCCGCGACGACCTTGACCTCGACACCGCGCGCCGCGGCCCGTTCGATCGCGGCGATGGCGGGACAGGCCTCCGCGGTGTAGGTGACCGCCCGGAGGCGCGACCCCGCGGCGTCGATCAGCGCGACGAGCGCCGGTTCCACGGCGTCATCGAACAGCAACTCGCCGCCGTCGAAATCATAGCGCTCCCTGAGCGCGGCGGGAGAGGAGGCGGTATCGGGTTCGTCGCCCGGGGTTTCCTCCTCCGGGCCGGTCGCGTCCGCGGAGGGGAGCCGGACCACCTCCTCGATCGGGGGCGGCTCGGTGAGAATGAAAAAATAGAGGAAGAGACCCAACGAGAACAAAAGCAGGGTCTCGATCAGCGAGAGGAGGCGAGAAGGAAGCGAGCGGAACTTCGGTATCAGCAAGAGGAACAGGAAAGGCAGGACAATGTCTTACCTATGCGGCCATGCAGCCGCGAGAACTCCTCGAAGGAGAGGGATTGGAACCCGTCGGAAATGGCGTTCGACGGGTCGAAATGGACCTCGATGAGCAGGCCGTCGGCACCGAGCAGGGGAGCCGCCTCGCTGACCGCCGGGATGTAACGGGCGACCCCGACCCCGTGCGAGGGATCGAGCAGGACCGGCAGGTGCGAAAGATCTTTCATGACCGGTACCGCCGCGATGTTCACGGCGCTCCGGGTCACTTCGTCGAAAGAGAGTGAGCCGCGCTCGCAGAGGATGATGTTCTCGTTCCCTTCGAGCATGATGTGTTCGGCCGAGAGCAGGAGATCCTCCATGCGGGCCGCCGGCGCCCGTTTGAGCAGGACCGGTTTGCCGGAACGCCCGATCTCGCGGAGCAGGGGAAAATTGTACATGTTGCGGGCGCCGACCTGTATGACATCGACCTGTTCGAGAAAATGGTCGAGACTGCGCAGGTCCACGATCTCGCTGACCGTTTTCAGCCCGTACCGGTTCGCGACCGTCCGCATGATCTGCAGTCCCTCGTCGCCCAATCCCTCGAAACTATACGGGGAGGAGCGCATCTTATAGGTGCCGCCGCGGATCAGTTTGACCCCGAGCCCCGACAGGAACGACGCGATGCGGTCGAAAGATTCCTCGCTCTCGACGCTGGAGGGGCCGGCGATGAACTGAAAGCCGTCGCCGATCTTGACGCCGTCGCCGAGATCGATGACCGTCCGCTGGCGGTATTCCTTGGTGACCATGTAGTAGGGCATGGAGATGCGCAGGACCTTCTCGACCCCGGGGACCGACCGGAAGCGGTTGATATCGCTCGAGGTCAGATCTCCCACGACCGGGATAACGGTGTATTTGACCCCTTCGAGGACATTGAACTGGAACCCGCCGGCCATGAGTCGATGCCGTATCTCTTCGCTGGTCCCCTTGCTTTCGCGTTTCAGGACAATGATCATGTTTCCCGGTCTCCGTGCCGTGACACGAAGGAGTATAACGCTCCGCCTAAAAATGACAAATTTTATTTACAAGGAAAGGCGACCTGCTATAATCGCCACCCTGTAGGGTGCCCTTTCTTTTTTCCAGAGGTAGGGGATGTTCCGCGCCTGTGTGCTCTTACTGGTTGTGCTGACGACAGCGCCGCTGTTCGCGAAAAGCGACCATGCCGTCCTGAAACTCTGTTTCGAGAAGGAGGGCGCTCCGTTCCTGATATCGACCAAGGACCGCAAACTGGCCGAACAGGAACGGTTCCAGCAAGTCAAGGAATCGAATCTTTGGGCTCGCAAGATGCTGGTGCTTCTGGATCGCCAGAAGATATTCTCGTTCAAGCCGGCGAGCGATTCCTGCATCGTCATCTCGAAGATCCCGGCCGGCACCCATACCGTGGCGGTCGACTTCAAGGGCGCCTCGTATACCGCGCTGATGCCGAAGGGGGAGGTGACCAAGAAATTCAAGGCCGACCTGTTGTTCGAAGCGGTCCTTGCGGTCGAGGAGGGGCCGACGGCGCAGGTGGAGATATCGCAGGAACAGGCGCCGGTCTCGTTGTACCAGACGGTTGATAAGGACGCGGTGCCCGATTGCAAGGAGCGATGCACGATACCGGCCGAGGTACCCGTCTATTTCATGACGCGTGCCGAGGACGAAAAGGTCGAATGCCCCGTCCAGTTCGAACTGGTCGTGCCGCATGAACGGGAAAAGACGCTCAACTGCTACGATGCCGCCCGCATAACGGCGGATCTGCGTGCTTTGGTCAAGGCGAACAACATCAAGTGCCGCGCGAACCTCGAGTATGCCTTCTTCCGCGTGTACGGCGAAGGGTGCCTTGTCACCCTTCAACCCGACAAGAACGGTCTCCGGCCCCGTGACCCCGACATACGGCTCCTGCCGCTCGACAAACAGAAGGTCCGCTATTTCCTGCAGGTCAACGGCGGGGAGAAGAAGCAGTACCTGTTCGCCCCTTCGGACCGGAAGGGAGAGGTCATCGTCCCCAAGAGCGGAGACACCATATCCCTGATAGAGGTCCGTGAACCATGAAGGTCGCGATACTCATCTCCGGCACCGGCACCAACATGGAGGCGGTGATACGGGCGTGGCAACAGGGCAAGTTGCCGGGCGTAGAGGATATCCCGATCGTTCTTTCCGATACCCCTGATGCGCCGGGGCTGGAAAAGGCCCGGCGGCTCGGGGTCGCGACCGCCGTCGTGGCGCGTCGGCCCAAGGAGCCGCGCGAGTCGCACGAGGAACGCCTGCTCGGCGCGCTCGCCCCGCACGGGGCCGGGCTGCTGGTCCTCGCCGGGTTCATGCGGGTCCTGTCGCCGTTCTTCCTTTCCCGCTTTCCCGGGCGGGTCATCAATATCCACCCGTCGCTACTCCCGGCGTTCCCCGGCATCGACGCCCAGAAGCAGGCGTATGACCACGGGGTAAAGATAACGGGATGCACCGTGCATTTCGTGGACGAGACGCTCGACGGCGGGCCGATACTCCTGCAACGCGCCGTGGAACGAAAGGACGAGGACACGGCGGAGGATTTGCGCCTGCGCATACTGAAAGAGGAGCACGAACTTCTCAGCGAGGCGATAGCTATCGTGAGCGAAGGAAGATCCAGCATCGTCAACCGATATGTCAAAGTGGAGAGGAGCCATGAAAATTAAGATCATCCTGCTTTCGCTGATCTCGATCCTTCTGGTGTTCGGGGCGGCCTACCATCTGCTCGTGAACAGGACCGAACGGCAGTTGAAAAGCGCACTGGAGGAGAATGTGTCCCGCGCCACGGCGCTCTACAAGTACATCAACGCCGCCGAGACGCTCAATCGCATCCGGGAGGCGGAGGAGATCGCCTCGCGCAAGGAGATGCTCGATGTGTTCGATCCGGCCGCGCTGAAGACTAATCGCGCCGAGGTGGAGCGGAATGTGCAGGTCGAACTTAATGTCATCAACAAGTTCGCCGATGATGCCGACATCCTCTTCGTGACCGACACCGAGGGCCTCGTGGTAGCGAAGAATCTCGACAACACGCTCAACGGGGTGAGTTTCAGGGAGAACCTGCTCATCAGCAACGCGATAGCGGGCAGGAGCGACGAGGACATCTTCGTCCTCCTCAACAAACTGGTGAAGGTCGTGTCGGTGCCGATCCGCAAGAACGGTCAGATCATCGGCACCTACAATTCCGCCAACATAATCGACTCGGAGATGGCCAAGGAGGATTTCAGCAACTTCGCCGAACGGGCGAGCGAGGAGAAGGGGGAGGCGCCGCTCCGTCTCGCCTTCGTGGCGAAAGGGAAGGTGCTCGGTTCGACCATGCCGCCCGACCTGCACGAGGCGCTCAAAAAATTCGTCGAGGGCGAACAGCAGATAGTGGAACAATCACTCAAGGAAGAGACGCGGCAACACGCCTTCATCCTTACGCTCGCCGGTGAGCGATACTATGCGAACATCGCCGCGCACCAGCACCTCGGTCAGGAAAAACAGGTATGCTATCTTTTCATGAGTTCCATCGATCGTAATCTTGAAAAACTCCGCACAAGCGCCACCTATTTCTCTTACATCGTCCTGATAATCGCGATCCTTTCCCTGCTTTTCGCCATCTTCATCGAAGAACAGGCCATGGCGCCGATAAATCGCTTCATGGAGGGCATGATAGAACTCATCCACGGCAATCGCGCCTTCCGGTTCAACAACGAGGCCGAGGGGCTTGAGGGACAGTTGAACCAGAACGCCAACATGATGATCGCGGCGTTGCTGGGCGAGCGGCTTCCCGAAGAGAAGAGCGCGCCGGAGAAAAGAGGAAGGGAGGAGTAGACAGATGGCGTACAATAGCTTCAACAAGATATTCATCCTCGGTCGGCTCGGCAAGGCGCCCGAACTGCGCTACTCGACCGCGGGGAACCCGATAACGAAATTCAGCGTCGCCACCAATGAACGCCTCAAGGGGACCGGCGGGCAGCCCGAGGAGCATACCGAATGGCACCGAGCGGTGGTGTTCGGCGCGCAGGCCGAGAACTGCTCGAAGTTCCTCAAGTCCGGTTCGCTCGTGTTCATCGAGGGGAAACTCCGCACCCGCAAATACACCGGCAAGGACAACGAGGAGAAATTCTTCACCGAGGTCATCTGCGATACGATACATTTCCTCGATTCCCTCGGTCAGGGGGGCGGCGAACCGCAGAAGGGAGCCGAGCGGACCTACCAGAAAAATGACGCGACCCCCAAAAGTAAGGAAGACGAATTCAACAGCGCCGTTTCCGACGCCCTGAAAGAGGCGCCGGAGGAAGAGGATCTCCCGTTCTGATCACGGTATCCGGTACCGCCCGCCCGATCTTTTGATCATCCCTTCGTCACACAGTCCCGATAGTATGCGCGACAGCCGCTTCGCGTCGACATCGTTCCCGATGTCTTGCCGTACCGAGGCCAGTAGGGGGTCCCGTGTCGTCGCACCCGTGCCGAGTGCCCGGAGTATCGCGCCGCGTATCTGACGGTCGCTTCCCTCGAACCGCGACTGTTTCGCATGGGTCGCGGACCGGCGCGTCGGGTTGGGTACGCTTTTTTTAAGGTGAGCGCCGTAGTCCATGAGCGCATAGTACCAGCGGCGTGGATCGGTGCGGTCGACCGTCTTTTCGACGAGCGGCAGGATATCGCGGTCGGCCACCTTCTCGTGGCCTGCGAAGAAATGGTGAATATAGGCGGCGCGGATGTTGGTCTCGAGGAAGGCGTGCGGTTCGTTGAAGGCGAAGGCGAGTACCGCGCGGGCCGTGTAGGGTCCGATGCCGGGAAGCGCGACGAGTTCCTTCACGGTGCGAGGGAGCGTTCCGTCGTGGCGACGCACCGTCTCCTCTGCCGCCCGTTTGAGAAAGAGCGCCCGCCGGTTGTACCCGAGCCCCCGCCAGAGCGCGAGCACCTCGCGGAGCGGCGCCGCGGCGAGCGTGGCGAGGTCGGGGAACCGCTCGATGAATCGGGGGAAATAGCGCGAGACCCGATCGACCTGCGTCTGCTGGAGCATCACCTCGGAAACGAGTATCTCGTAAGGGTCGGTGGTGAGCCGCCAGAGGAAGGAGCGCCCGTGTTTCTTGAAATGGACCTGCACCGTATCACGGAAAACTTTGAGTGACGGTCGGGTCATGATGCCGGGGTCACCGTCCGAACGCCGAGGAAGCGCAGTATCGCGACCGCCGCCGCTATCTGGAGCGCAAGGCAGAAAAGCGGGTTCACGCCGAAGCCGGCGGGCAGGTAGCCAAGGAGCAGGGCGAGCGTGCCGTAGAGGAGCGCGTAGGGGAGTTGTGTCCGGACATGATCCATGAGCGGCAGGCCCGAATACATCGCCGACATGACGGTGGTGTCCGACACCGGCGAACAGTGGTCGCCGAAGATCGAGCCGGTCAGCACCGCGCCGACGGTGAGTATCGCCAGATCGTTCAGCGCCGCGCCATCCATCCCCTGTGCCCCGGCGATCCCGGCGGCGAGCGGTATCACGGTCGGGAAGAGTATCGCCATCGTGCCCCACGAGGTGCCGGTCGCGAACGAGGTGACCGCGGCGGCGAGGAAGACGGCGGCCGGAAGCAGTCCCGCCGAGAGAACGCCCGAAAGCCCCCGCGAGATGAATTCGGCGGTACCGAGGTCCTTGGTCACCGCGCCGAGCGTCCACGCGAGCGTCAGGATCATCAGGGCGGGGAGCATCATCTGGAGCCCTTTCAGCCACGCCGCGGCGAGTTTATCGGTGTCGAGCGTCCGGCGCAGAAGAACGAGCCCGCCGGCGGTGAGCGTCGAAAGAAGCGCCGCCCACATGAGCACCGTGAACGAATCGGCCGACGAAAGTATATCGCGGAGCGGGAAGGAGGTCGCCCCTTTGGCCGCAAGCGCCGAGAGGCCGCTGATGACCAGCCCGCCGAGTACCGAGAATACCATCACCGCGACCGGCAGGACCGCGTCGTACCAGCGGCGTTTGTCGGCGGGCGGCAGTTGCGACTCGTCGGCGCCCGCGGCGAGATCACCGCCCGGTTCGTGCGGGACGCCGGTCATGAGCGTCCGTTCCTCGGCTTTCCGCATCGGACCCAGTTCGCGCCGCATGAGGACCGAGACCGGCACCATGACCAGCAGGAGCAGGGCGTAAAAACGATAGGGTATCGATGCGAGGAATGCGTTGTAGGCCTCCAGTTCGATATTGCTCTGTTTGAAGGCGTCGGCGATGAGTCCCAGTTCGTAGCCGATCCAGGTCGAAAGTATCGAAACGCTCGCGATGGGGGCGCTCGTCGAATCGACGACGAAGGAGAGTTTCTCGCGGCTCACCCGCCAGCGGTCGGTGAGCGGTCGGAAGGCCGAGCCGGTGACGATGGTCGATGAGTAGTCGTCGAAGAACATCAGAACGCCGGTCGCGTAGGCGGCCAGTTGCGCGCCGATCCGGTTCTTGGCCTTGCGGGCGATGAGGGCGACCAGCGCGTGGATGCCGCCCGACGCGGCGAGTATCCCGGTCATTCCGCCGATGAGCGCGGTGAAGACGATGATGAGGAGATGCGACGGATCGTTGAGTCCCGTGATGACCCACTGGTCGGCGGCGCGGAAAAAGCCGCCCCCGACGCTCGTGAACACCGTCCCGCCATCGCGCAGAAGTATGAGCGCCGCGCCGACCCAGATACCGCAGAAGAGCGCCACGATCACCCGCCGCGTGAGGAACGCGAGCCCGATGGCCGCAAGCGGCGGCAGGAGCGGTCGCCACTCGGGCAACATCCACGCCATCTCGATGATGACGCCCCCAAAGACGACGATACGCAGGATCATTTCTTCTTCCCACCCTTCTTCGGGTTCTTCGCCGCCTTGACGGCGTCGCAGGCCTTTTTGTGGTCGAGCGAACAGGCAAGCGTGTAGTATTCGAGCGCCTTGGCGGTATCTTTTTCGACACCGGCCCCGCTTTCGTGGACATTACCGAGATTGTAGCAACCCTCGCCGTGTTTCATGGTGCACGACTTCTCGAACAGCGCCCTCCCCATCTCCTGATCGAGCGGCGCGCCATCGCCGTTGATGTACATGAACCCGGCGTTCGAGCAGGCGCGGGCGTCGCCCTTGTCGCAGGCCTTGTCGTAGGTCGCAAGCACCTGCTTGGCGTCGCGCGGCAGTTCCCCTTGCTCCATCATGATGGCTATGTTGTAGCAGGCCGCGGCGACCCCGCCGTCGCACGCCTTCTTGAAATACTCCGCCGCCTTCGCGACACTGCGCGGCGTCCCTTCGCCCAAGTAATGCATCGTCCCTGCCTGATGGCAGGCCTCGAGATCGTCCTTGCCGCTACAGGCGATCTGGCGTCCTTCGAGTTTTTTCGCCGGATCGGTCTCGATGAATTTCTGCAGACCCTCCGCCTGTGCGCAGGCTCCTTCGTACTGCATTGCGCAGGCCGAATGGTAGGCGTCCGCGGCCTTTGAGAGGAACTTGGGTTCCTTCCGCGAGCGCTGATGGTAAAGGACCGCGAGATTGTTGCACCCGAGTCCCGAGCCGCCGTCGCAAGACTTCTTATAGTGCGTCTCGGCGCCGTTCCAGTCTCGTCCGCCACCTTCGCCGCTTTCCAGCATCGCGCCGAGATTCGAGCAGGCGTCGGCATGGCCTTTGGTGCAGGCGTGGCGGTAAAAGACGCGCGCCTTGGCGGGATTCTTTCCCAGTTCCTTCCCGTAGTAATAGTTCTCAGCGAGGAACATGCAGGCGTCCACATCACCGCCGGTGCATTTCTTCTCGTTGAACGCGGCAAGTTGCGCCGGGCTCGGCGGCGCCTCATTGCCCGCCTCGGCCAGCAGGGACGAGGCGACAAGAACGAAGGCGAACAAAGCGAGGATGCGCATGGTGTCCCCCGTGTTTTCACGATACGGGACCGATACTAACAACGCCCGTCGCCGGTGTCAATACCGCGGCAAAAAGTTGACCGCGTCCCTCTTTTCCGGCATACTTATGCGGTCTCAAGGACGGGGTCATCGAAAAGGAGGAACAACGACATGAAAAAGATGCTGGGCCTGCTGGTCATTCCGGCGTTCGTGCTGCTTATCGCGTGCGACGGCACCACGAAGAAGAAGGTGGTGGACGACGATACGGTCGGCGGTGATACGATCGTCGAGGCCGACGGCGATACGACCGTGACGGATGCCGATCTCGCGGCGACCTGCGGCAACGGAAGCATCGATATCGGCGAGCCGTGCGACGGAGATATGAAGAACTGCGTCGAGATAGATCCGGTGAAGTACACCGGAGGCAAGGCGAAATGCAAGGCCGACTGCGCCGGGTACGACACGATCACCTGCGACGAGAACCCGGCTGTGTGCGGCAACGGCATCGTCGAAGGAGCCGAGAAGTGCGACGGCACGATAGACAACTGCGTGGACATCGATCCGCTGATGTTCGTCGCCGGCAAGGCGCGGTGCAAGACCGACTGCACCGGCTGGGATCTCGAGACCTGCGAGAGTTCCGGCGATTATTGCGGCGACGGCGAGAAGAGCGAGACCGAGTTCTGTGACGGCGACGCGAAGACCTGCGTCGAACTCAATCCGTCACTCTACGAGAGCGGCACCGCGCCCTGCAACGCCTCATGCAGCGGCTATGACATGACCGGGTGCGTCGTCATTCAATCGGAGTGCAAGGACGGCGTCATCGAAGGCATCGAGATATGTGACGGCGGTCCCGACGGAAAGGCCGGGCTCAGGGATTGCGTCGAGATCGACCCCTTCCTCTACAGCGGCGGCAAGGCCTACTGCCTCGACGACTGCACCGGGTACGACACGGTCACCTGCGAGGAGAACATGAGCGGCACGCTCTTTTCCGACCAGTTCGAGAACGGGAGCGCCAAATGGCTCATCGAGAAGGACTGGGAGATAGGGCAGCCCTCCTACACCAACGGCGACGAAACGATCACCGAGGCCTACAGCGGCCTCAATGTCCTTGCGACGAAACTCACCGGACCCTATGCGCTTGCCACGCAGGGGCTTCCCTATACGCAGGCGGCCATAATCGCCAAGCCGATACCGATACCGTCAGGCAAGGCGACCACGCTCATGTTCCGCGCCTATGTCTACACCGAGTATTACACGAGCACCTCGGATGCGACGCAGAACAAATGGTATGACGGCCTCATCGTCGAAGGATATGAGGATACCGAGAAACTCGGCGAACTCACGCTGGAGGCCACGAGTGCCGCGCTCCTCGGCGAATTCAGCATACCGGAAGGGGGCGGCTATGTCGTGAAGAACGGCATCCGCGGCCACAGCGTCGCGAACACCTACACGCTTTTCACCGCCGATCTTTCGGCCTATGCCGGCAAAACGGTGACGATCAGTTTCCTATTCGTCAGCGACTACATCACCAGCCACTTCGGCGTCGCGATAGACGATGTCACGATAACGACGGAGTGATCGATCCGCCTAGCGCGGGAACGGTAGCATCACCCCATCTTTCTTAACGGTGTCGGCGGCGTTGCCGCTCACCACGACGATGTCGCTCGCGCGGGTCGCCGCGATGGCGGCGTTGCGATGCCATTCGGAGGCGTGGAATACGACACGCGGCAGAAAAAAGAGTTCGGGTCCGGGCGCCGCATCGTCGAGCGCGCAGAGCAGAAGCACGGGAAAATCGGGCCTGATCGGGGTCCCCGGTTTCATGAACCCGGCGGCATGGGTCCCGGCGAACGGCTCGGCGAGCCAGAGATAGGGCGGGGGCAGGAGTGTTTCGAGACACCACTTGTCGATACCGACGATGAGCGGCATCTTCATCGCCGCGAGGTCGGGCAAGCCCTCGATCGCTATTTTCTCTTCGGGAACAGCCATGCGTGTATCTTGGAGAAGATGTTGTGCCGGCCGCGGGCCCACTCGACGATCTCGTAGACGAACATCACGCCGACGGCGGTGAACAGTAGGTAGTCGAACGCGGTCACGGCACGCTCCTTTTACGATCGAACCAGTCTAACATCGGTGAACAGGAAAAGGGTAGTTTTTCGTTGCTTTTTCCGCATGACTGTGCTTTATATGGCGCGTCGGCTCGTCCTTATATCCCTTCATCGCGGGAGGCCGCCATGAAGAACACCCTCCTGATGCAAGAACTCCGCGACATGCTTCGCGGGGAACATTACGATGATCTGCGCACCTACTGTCACTCGAACACCCCGCAGGTCATCGCCGGTTTCCTCGAGGCGCTTGATCCCGGTGAGATAAAAGAGGTGTTCTCTATCATCGACCGCGAGACGGCGGCGGCGATATTCCACCATTTCGAGGACGAGGTCAAGGACGCCCTGCAGGACATCATGAGCGAACAGGAATTCTCCGAACTCCTGTTCGAGCTGCCCGAAGAGGTCCAGCAGGAACTCATCGAGGACCTGCCGGACGACGAGCGCAAAACGGTCGAGTCGTACATCGACCTCTACGAGAAGGTGGAAGAAGAGGAAAAGCGCAAGATAGAGGAGGACGCGAGAAAAGGGCGACAGATACTGATATACGACGAGGACGGGGAGATACTCGAGAACCTCACGATCTACAGATCGACGCCGGAAGGGTTGAAAGAGTTGCCCGCTGTCGAGGACGGTTGCTGGATCAACGCGGTGATGCCGTTTCCCGAAGAGATCGATTACCTCGTCGAGCATTTCAACATACCGCGCGATTTTCTCGCTTCAGCGCTCGACATCGACGAGCGGGCGCGCATCGAGAAGGACGACAATGCCACGCTCATCATCACGCGCATGCCGATATACGACGAGGCCAACAAGAGCCTGATGTATGCCACGATGGCGGTCGGCATCATACTCGTGAACGGCGTCATCATCACGGTCTCGCCCCGACGGAATCTGGTTCTTGAGGAGTTCATCGAAGGCGAGGTCCGCCACTTCAGCACGATCGATCGCGAACAGTTCATCATGCAGATACTCCTGCGCGCCACCCTGCTGTTCCTGCTCTATCTCAAGCAGATGAACAACATCGCCATGGTCATCCAGAAACACATACTCGAGGCGTCGCAGAACCGGCAACTCTCCAAGATGCTGAGCCTCGAGAAGTCGCTCGTCTATTTCGTCACCTCGCTCAAATCGAACGAGTTCATGATGACGCGGCTCAAGCGGATGGGGCTGATCCGCGAGGATGACCTGATGGATGATCTGTGGGAGGATCTCGAGATCGAACACAAACAGGCGGTCGAGATGGCGCAGATATACTCGCATGTCATCAGCAACATGATGGGCGCCTTCGGATCAATCATCTCCAACAACCTCAACCTCGTCATGCGCATACTCACCTCCTTCACGATAGTACTTACCATCCCGGTCATATTCGCGTCGTTCTACGGCATGAATGTGCCGAACTTCCTCGAGGACAACCGCTTTGCCTTCGGCGGGATCTTTGTTCTTTCACTCGCCGTATCAGGCATCGTCATCTACTTTTTCAGGAAACGGCACTGGCTGTAGCCCCTTTTCAACAAAGTTTTTTTGTAAAACAAGAAAAAATGACCCCATGGAAATAGGGTTGTTACCCCATTGTGCCTAAAAAACAGGTCAAAAACGGCACAGATCTTGCCGCCCGAAAAAATGTGAAAAATGTTGTTCGATAAAAAATCGAACTTTTCGCTATTGACGATTTTTTTGATAAAACAGGCATTTTTTTTGTAACGCCCCGTAAACGCTATATAAAAATTTTTGTAAAAAACAGGAGAAAAATTGCAAAAGATAAAAAAATCCTTACAAATAGGAATGTTGCATCCGCCACTAGCCACGGAGGGGTACGGCGATGAAAAGACCTGTGGTTTCCAGCGAAGAAGAGGTTCCGCTCCCTACTAACGAGGCCGTCCCGCTTCCCGAGGCCTCCATCTTCGACATCATTCCCCAAAAGCAACAACCTGCGCCGGTCACCTTGGAGCCGCGGGCGCTTGCTTTTCTGCGCGAGCATTTCCCGGCGGCCGAGGAAAAGGACTGGGCCAACTGGAAGTGGCAACTCTCCAACAGCATCACCTCTCTCGATAAACTGAGCTCCATCGTCAATCTGAGCAAGGACGAAACGCGCGCGCTGTCGGGCAAAGGCGGGGTCCTGCCGCTCCGCATCACGCCGCATTACGCGAGTCTTCTGGCGAAGAACGACCCGCGCCAGCCGATCCGCCGTAGCGTGATCCCGGTCACCGCCGAGCATCAGCACTGTTTCGGCGAGGCGGCCGATCCTCTGCACGAAGAGAACGATAGTCCGGTATCGGGCATCGTGCACCGGTATCCCGACCGGGTCCTGTTCCTCGCTACCGGCTTCTGTTCGGCCTACTGCCGTTACTGCACCCGATCCCGCATGGTCGGTGATGCGAACCGCATGCACCAGTTCTCCACGAAGATATGGGACGAGGCGATCGATTACATCCGCCGGACCTCCACCATCCGCGATGTCCTCATATCGGGCGGCGATCCGCTCACGATGCCCGACGCGAAGATAGAGTATCTCCTGTCCGCGCTCCGCAAGATAGAGCATGTCGAGATACTGCGCATCGGCACGAAGATCCCCGCGGTCCTGCCGCAACGCATCACGCCGAAACTGGTGAACCTGCTCAAGAAATATCACCCGCTCTTCGTCAGTATCCACTTCACCCACCCCGACGAGGTGACACCGGAGGTCGCGCAGGCCTGCATGCGTCTCGCCGATGCCGGCATCCCGCTCGGCTCACAGACGGTGCTTCTCAAAGGCATCAACGATGATGTGCCGACGATGGCCCGCCTGTTCCACCAACTGCTCAAGATACGCGTCCGTCCCTACTATCTCTACCAGTGCGACCCGATCGTCGGTTCGGGTCACTTCCGCACGACGGTCGAGAAGGGGCTCGAGATCATACAGGGGCTTCGCGGTCACACCTCGGGGTACGCGATACCGCAGTTCGTCGTCGACGCGCCCGGCGGCGGCGGCAAGACCCCGCTCCTGCCCGATTATTGGCAGGGCCGCGACGCCGAATATGTCTATGTGAAGAATTACGAAGGCAACCTCTACCGGTATCCGAATATCCAGCGCCCGCTGGAGAAATAAGCGCGATCCATGAATATCGGATTCACCTACGACCTCAAGGACGATTACCTCAAGGCAGGTCTCAGCGAAGAGGCTGCGGCCGAATTCGATGCCATCGACACCATCGAGGGGGTCGAGGGGGCGTTACGGTCGCTCGGGCACCGCGTCGAACGGATCGGCTCGGTAAAAAGACTTGTCGAATTGCTTGTGGCCGGTAAACGGTGGGATCTCGTCTTCAACATCGCCGAAGGGGTGCGCGGTATCGGGCGCGAGGCGCAGGTCCCGACGCTGCTTGATGCCTACGACATCCCCTATGTCTTCTCCGACCCGATGGTGCTCGCGCTCTGCCTGCACAAGGGGATGACCAAACGCGTGGTGCGCGATGGCGGCGTGCCGACCGCGAAATTCCATGTCGTCGCCGACGAGTGCGATATCGCCGGGGTGCAACTCGAATACCCGCTGTTCGCCAAGCCGGTCGCCGAAGGTACCGGTAAGGGGATCGGCGCCTTCTCGAAGATATCCGACGCGAAGGTGCTGCGAGAACGCTGTCTCGATCTGCTCGAAAAGCATCGCCAGCCGGTGCTCGTCGAAGAGTACCTGCCGGGGCGTGAATGCACGGTCGGCATCGTCGGAACGGGCCGCGACGCCCGGGTCGTCGGCGTCATGGAGGTGGTGTTCAAACCGACCGCCGAGAGGGATGCCTACGGCCTGCACAATAAGAAGAACTACAAAGAGATCATGGAATATGTCGTTCCCGAGAAGGTGTTGTACGAGGCCTGCGGCGAGGTGGCGCTCGCGGCGTGGCGCGTGCTCGAGTGTCGTGACGGCGGCCGCGTCGATGTGAGGTGTGACCGTCACGGCGTGCCGAACTTCATCGAGGTCAATCCGCTCGCGGGCCTGCACCCGATAGATTCCGACCTTCCCATCCTCGCGCGGCTGAACGGCACCGATTACCGGACCCTCATCGGCATGATCATGGATTCCGCGCTGCGCCGCATCGAGCGCGACCGCCGATGAGCGATCGGCTCATCGCCCTGCTCCACAACCCGATACCTCCCGACGCGCGTCCCGACGACGCCGACCTCATCGAGGAGATACGCGCCGTGTCCGGCGCGCTCCACGAACTCGGCCGGCCGCACGCGACGGTCGTGTTTGATACCGATCTTTCCCGCGTGAGGCGGGAACTCGACGCGTTGCGTCCGGAAGCGGTGTTCAATCTCGTTGAGTCGTTCGACGGAAAAGGAGCGCTCCAGTATCTCGCGCCGGCACTGCTCGAACAGTGGGGGTTCCGCTATACCGGCGGGACCGCCGAGTCCCTGTTCCTCACCACCGATAAATTGCTCGCGAAAGAGTTTTTCACGCTCAAGGGCATACCGACGCCCGATCTTTTCGCCACCGGTCGATGTGAACAGATGATGACCGGCGCGCGCTACATCGTCAAACCGGTCGACGAGGATGCGTCGCTCGGCATCGGCCCCGACAGCATCATTGCGCCCGCGAACGCCGCTGAACTGCGTGCGCTCATCGAACGCAAGGATCGCGAGCACGGCGTCCGCCACTTTGCCGAACAGTTCATCGACGGTCGCGAGTTCAACCTCACGGTGCTCGGCCTGAATGGCGCGCCGCAGGTACTCTCTCCCGCCGAGATACAGTTCATCGGCTTCGGCGATACACGCCCCAAGATAGTCGATTATCGCGCCAAGTGGGACGAGAACTCGTTCGAATGCGAGAACACGCGCCGCTCGTTCGATCTCCCGCCGGAGGATGCGCCGCTCCTTGCGCGGCTCGCCGATATCGCGGTACGGTGCTGGCGCGACCTGCGGCTTGCCGGGTACGCACGGGTCGATCTGCGTGTCGACGGCGCGGGTACCCCGTGGGTGCTCGAGGTCAATGTCAATCCCTGCATCGCGCCCGACGGCGGTGTCGCCGCCGCCTGCGCTCGTGACGGCATCGGGTACGCCGCGTTCATCGAGCGGGTGCTCGCCGAGGCGCTCCGGTAGTTCTCTTTACTTTTCCGGGCCCGTCGCGTATAACGATGACCTCACGGTCATCGGGCGGTCGTCATGCTATCGGTCCATTCGATATTCTCCTCGATACAGGGCGAAGGTCGCTTCGCCGGCTACCCGACCGCGTTCCTGCGCCTTGCGGGGTGCAACCTCTCCTGCGCGTGGTGCGACGCGCACGAGGCGGCGCGAAGCGTCGGGGCTTTCCCGTTTTCCGTCGCCGAGGCGTTCGCCCGACTGACCGCGCCGGGGCTCCGCGATATCTGCATCACCGGCGGCGAACCGCTTCTTCAGGAGGAGGCGGTGACCGAATTGTCGGGGCGCCTCGTTCCCGTTCACCGGGTGGTCATCGAGACGAACGGCTCCCTGTCGCTTGCCTCGTTCAAGAGCGCTTTTCCGTCGGTCAGCCTTTCGGTGGACTGGAAAAGCCCCTCCGCGGGCTCCGCCTCCTTTCTCGCGGACAATCTGGAAGTGCTCGGAGAGACCGATTGGATAAAGTTCGTCGTCGCCGATCCGCTCGACCTCGACCATGTGGCCGCCGCGTTGCCCGCCGTCGCGTCGAGAGGTATCGAGGCCTTTGTGAGCCCCGTGTTCGAGCGGGGTCCGGCATGGTTCGCCGAGGTCGGCGCCTTCGTTACCGCTCTCTCGGCGCGCCATCCGGTCCGGTTCCAACTGCAACTGCACAAGATACTCGGGGTTCCGTGAGTTCACAAAAATACTTTCTTTTTTCTTTTTTCGGATACTATGGGGCGAGGAAGAACGATAGAGCGGAGGAAGAGATGAGCAGATCATCGATGGTGTTCCTGTTGATCGCGGTCGTTTCGACGGTCGCCTGCGAAAAGTTCATGGAGAACGATGTCAATGTCGCGCCGCGCGACCTGACCGAGGTCTCGTTCCTTACCCTCAATACCGGGCTTGATCCGCAGGGGGTACTCAACTATGCCGATCGCAAAAAGACCCTGCCGCAGGCGCTGTACGACACCGGCGCCGACATCCTGTGCCTGCAGGAGGTCTGGAAGGAGGCCGACCAGAAGGAGATCATCACGAACCTCAAGGAGGTGTTCCCGTACCGCTTCTATAAGACGACCAAGCAGGAGGCGCTCGAGCCGATACCGGCGTCCTGTACCGAAGAGGACCTCACGCCGATGGCGATGTGCTATTTCACCAACTGCGGCGAGACCGACACCAGCGATGTCATGGCGATAGGACTCTGTCTCCTTACCAACTGTCTGACCGAGATCACCGGCATCCCGGCCGAATGCCGAGACTGCCTCATCGGCGCCATTTCCAGCGGGAGCACCGATCTTGCGGGCATCATGGCGGAATGTACGGGCGAACAGGAGGCGACCGAGATGGCGCAGGGGGGGAACAACGGGCTCCTGCTCCTGTCCAGCCTGCCGCTCAAGGGGGCGAAACTCGAGAAGTTCGATTCCTTCTTTTATCAGCGGGCCTACATCTATGCGATAGCGACCCATCCGCTGTTCGGCGATATCGAGATCGTCTGTACCCAGTTCACCGACGCCGTGCCGGACATGGCTTACGAGGGGACGGTCGGTTCGTGGCAGGGCGAGACGGCATCGCAGGCGCAGGCGATCATCGACCTCGCGCCGGGTAAGGGTACGGTCCTGCGCGTTCTTATGGGCGATCTGGCCGCCGGTCCGGCGATCGGTCGCGACATCAAGGCGAAGAACCCCTCGATCTACGATATGCTCTACTACGCCTACTACTACAACCCTTTCCTCGAGCCGGAGGAGGCCTCCCCCGCCTGCACCCTGTGCGCCGACAATGTCCTTACCGCGGCGGGGACGCAGGACACGATAACGGACCATGTGCTCTTCACGCCGTTCGACGGGCTGAAACTCTCGGCCGAACGCGTGCTCGACGCGGGCTTCGTGTTGACCGACAAGAGTGGCAAGGAGAAGACCGTTCAGTATTCGGACCACTACGGCATCAAGGCGACCCTTTCACGGTGAGGTGAAATGATGGACATCAGGAAATTCAACGGCAAACTCGACGGCATCGACTTTCTCGACCTGCTGATGCTCGACATCTACGGCAGTATCCGCCATGTCACGATACCGAAAGGCTACATCACCAAGAAGGTCCTCAGCGAGGGGATCGGTTTCGACGCATCGAACTTTGGCTTCGCGAAGGTCCACGATTCCGACATGGTGGCGGTCCCCGACCTTTCGACCGGCTTCATCGGCATGGTGCAGGACAAAAAGGTGCTCCGGTGCCTGTGCGATGTGGTCACGACCGACGGAAAACCCTTCGCGCAATATCCGCGCAATGTGGTTCGCGCCACGCTCGATCACCTTAAGAAGCAGAGGATCGCCGACACCGCCAAGATGCTCGTGGAACTCGAATTCTATGTGTTCGACGATGTTTCCTACGCGACCGATTTCGGACACAGTTACTACAAGGTGCAGAGCCCCGAGGGGATCGGCGAGGAATACTACGATCAACCGCGTTTCGGCATCCACCGCGGCTATCACCGCCAGCCGCCGGACGACCGTCATTTCGCGCTTCGCAATACGGTGGTCGCGACGATGGAGGCGATCGGCATCCCGGTGAAGTACCACCATCACGAGGTCGGCGCCGCGCAACTGGAGATAGAACTCAACTTCCTGCCGCTCCTCGAAGCGGCCGACGGGGTGACGCTCGCCAAGTGGATCATCAAGAGCGCCGCGCGCGAGAACAACCTGTTCGTCACCTTCATGCCCAAACCGATCTACAAGGTCGCCGGCTCCGGCATGCATGTCCATCAGTTCCTCGAAAAGGGCGGTGAATCGCTCTTCCCCGGCAAGGCGCTTTATAACCTGAGCCCGCTCGCCCATTCGTATCTGTGCGGCATACTCGAGCACTCGCTGACCGGGTCGCTTCTTGCGCTCACCAATCCTTCGACCAACTCCTACAAGCGGCTCGTGCCGGGCTTCGAGGCGCCGGTCAACGCGACCTTCGCGAAGGCATCGCGCGCCGCGGCGATCCGCATCCCCGGCTATCTGAAGGGGAAAGATGTCCGCATCGAGTTCCGTACCGGCGACGCGACGGCGAACACCTACTACATGCTCGCGGCAATGGTGCTCGCGGGGATCGATGGTATCCGGCGCAAGGCCGATCCGGTGAAGATGGGCTTCTCCGACATGAAGAACGAGAAGTCGTTCCCGCTCGATCTCAACCTCGTGCTCGATGGCCTGCAGAAGGACCGCCAGTACCTGTTCCCCGCCTTTCCGGAACAACTGCTCGACCTGTGGATAAAGATAAAACGCGACGAGGCGACCCATGTCTACAACGCGCCGACGCCGCAGGAATACGAACTGTACTTCTGATATCCGCTAGATCAGCGAACAGCCGCAGCCGCTTGACGAACCTTTTGCGGTGTCGTCCTCACCGGGGTTGTTGTCATCGTCGCCGGAGATGTCGTCGTCGCTGAAGGAATAATCGCCGCCTTCGGCGCACCCGCCGCCATAGTCGGGGCCGGTATACCCGTCATCGACCGGTGCCGCGTGGTCGTCGGATATCTCGTTGTCGCTCTCGATCACATCCTCGTCGCTCGTTTCATCGATCACGATCCCGTCGGTCTCGATGTCGTCGTTCTGGTCGGTCGGCTCCGCCTGATCGGGTGTTTCGTCGGACACCACGGTGTCTTCCTCGACCATTTCTTCTTCGTCCACTTCCGTCATGTCGTCGTCCATCGTATCCTCATCGACCGACTCCTCGAGAGCCGTCAGGCCGTACCAGTCGAGGATACCCGCCAGAAGCGTTCGCCGCGTATCGGCGTCGAGTATCGTCTCGAAGGGGAACCCGAGCGCCGCGACCTTCCGGTCGCCGCCGGTGACGACCCCCGCGCCGCCGCCGGTGCCGTCGCCGTAGCCGAGGAAGGTGACACCGTTGCCCGCCGCCTCGATGAGGTCGGGGAAATCCGCATTATAGATGAAAGAGCCGTCGTCGAACGAGAGCGAACCGTTGAATACCTCTTCACCGCCGGTCGCGGTCGCCGCCTGATAGATCCCGGCATCGTCGCCCAGATACGAGAGTCCGAGACAGTCGGTGAAAAAGGCCTGATCGGTCGCGTCGCCCATGTGGTAGAGGTCCCACCCGTACTCGGAGCCGGAGATGAAGAGTATCCCGCCGCCGTCGAGATAGTCGCACAGGCGCGTCTGTTCATCAACCGTTATCGTCATGTCGGTGGTCGACTGTTCGCCGGCGAACCAGAGCACCGCATCGTAGGCCGACAGGTCTACCTCCGCCAACGCGCTTTTCTGCGCGGAGTCGAACGAATAAGAGAGTTCGCTGAGCGCCAGAGCGTGGGCGCGGACATAGTCGAAGGTGTTCATCCTTTCGAGGAACATCCGCATGACGGTATCGAGCCCGTAGGAGGAAAGGTCCTGCGCGACGAGCAGGCCGCGGTCGAGCCGCTCGAATCCATCAACGATAAGTACCTGCGCCCCGTCGCTTTTCGGTCGCACCGCAACGACCGGCGAGGGAAAAGAGCGGCCGCCGTCGTTGTAGGCGATCACTCGGAAATAGCCGACAGAGTAGGGATACAGGTCCTGCGCAGTGAACGAGGTAGCCCCCTCGACCGCGACGCCGTCATCGAAAGCGACGCCGTCGGTACTCCGCTGGACGAGATAGCCGGTCGCCGCGTCGCCGTGCAGGGTGCGCGGGGAATCGGGCGACGCATCCCACGATATGATCGCCTCGTGTGGTCCGACCGCGGTCGTCCGCACCATCAGCGGCGTGTCGGGCGGATAGACCGTCTCCAGCGTGTCGCGATCGGCGAAGTACTGTATAACCGCCTGCGTCGCGGCCCGGGCCGCGATGAGCCGGAATCGCGGGTCGCGCAGGGCGTTCGAGTCGGTCGTATTGTCGTGGAACGCGAGTTCGATGAGGCAGGCGGGCATCTCGTTGTTGTAACTGGGATTGAGTTCGCCGAACCATGCGCTGTAAAGCCCGGACCCCGACACGGGCCACGCGGCGTCCCATCCGTCACGCAGGGCGGCGACCACCCCGTTGTGGAGAAGCGTCGCGAGTTCCTCGCTTCCCTCCTGCGCCGCCGGTTCCCAGCCGGTGCCGGGGTCGTTGTAGCCATACACATAGGTCGAGGTGCCGCGCGCGTTACCGTTGTAGGCGTTCGAATGCCATGAGATGAATACGCTATCGTCCCAGCCCGACTCGTTCTCCCACGCCGCCCAGCGCGACCGGGTGGTCACATCGTCGGAATTGTCGGTATCGGAGGTGTCGTAAACGGTCGCGGGAGCGCCGAGCAGTTGGGCGTGGTAGCGCGCCGCCTCTTCCCAGCGCGGTCTCCCGGAAACACCGCCGTCGCGGTCGATGACGCCGGTCCCGCCGCCGAACCGGACCGCGTCGGCGATGACATACGACCCGCCCGCCGTCGTATCGGCGAGGAGGGTGACCGACCCCTTATCGACGCTGTAGCCGCCGAGGAAGGGGAATTCGCCGAGCGGGAACCAGGTGTTGCCGTGATGCCGCTGATCGACGACGACCGTCGTCGTGCCGCCGGCGTGGCGCACCTCGTAGCGCGCCGTCGGGGCGCGGTCGCTCATGGGGCGGAAAGAGACGAACACCTGATAGCGGCCGCCGGTCGGCAGGTTGGGGGTCCAGCGCGCCCAGCGTCCGGTCGCCGGCTCGGTCACGCGGTAGTGGCCCGCCGAAAAGGGGGCGTCGCCGCTCGCGAGCGGCGTTGTGAGCCGTCCCCAGCCGGTGCCGGTCGATTCGGTCCACCCGGCCGATTCCTCGTAAGCCCCGTTCGCCGGCAGGTTGGTCGCGTCGGCGTCATCCACGGTGACCGACAGGGCGTTGCGGTCGCTTTCCCGCGCCGTGAATACGATAGCCCCGGCGTTCCGGAGCATCGGAGCGAGGTAGTAGGATACGATCTCGGTGTTCGAAAGATCTTCGACGATGCCGACCGTGTTGCCCCGCTGGGTGATCCAGCGGTCCTGGTCCGCGTAGTAGTACCAGCCGTGACCGGCGCTCAGATAGACCGTCTTCCCGGTGAGCGCCCCGGGGGTCCCGGTCACGCCGGCTCGCGGGAAACCGAGGTACGGGTTAGGTTCTGAGGCGGCCGGTTCATGCTCCTTGCGCGGCACCGGCGGCAGTACGGGAAGCAGGGAACGGATATCGCGCCACCCGGTCTGATCGGGACGACGCGCCAGCAACACGAGCGTCCGGAACGGTATCTTTCTCTGAGCGAGGATGCCGACGAGGAGACGGTTCATCTCGTCGAGGAGGCGTTCATTGAGCGTAAAAGAGGCCGGGAGCGTCAGGCGTACCGTCAGGAGACGCTGTGGAAGATCGACCGCAACGCCATCAACGGAGAACCCCGACAGTTCGGGGATGCGTTCGGCTATCGCGCCGGTGTCGGTGCTCGACCACGGGATATCGCCCGCGGCGGCGGCCGTCGCCGTCAGGAACACAAGAAGAACCAAGACCTGTCGCTTCATGAGTGCCTCCCTGCACGGGTGATCGGGACGGGGATACCATACCACGAAGCGACGCACATTGCAAAGCGGTCAGGGAAAAAGGTCTTTTGAGGAAATACTGGTGCCCAGGGACAGAATTGAACTGCCCACGCAGGGATTTTCAGTCCCTCGCTCTACCGACTGAGCTACCTGGGCACCAATGGTTGCCGATATTACCTATCTCTCAATGGCTGTCAAGGTTTTCGCGGACAGCGGTCGCTCCGGCGTCAGAGCCCGGCGCCGATGACGAATACGATGGACGGGACCCAGAAGCGGTCGCCATAGAACCGCGCGGTATAGCACGGAAGATCGACCTCCGCCTGTGCGAAGAGCATCACCGTCCGGTCGCGGAGGAATTCCCAGCCGGCGACGAAGGTGACGCCGAGACCGGTCTGCGAGGAGGACTCGCTCGCCAGTTCGAGGTCGAGCGTCTCTATCGCAAGCCCTCCGCCGGTGAAGAAACTGTTCCACGCCCGTGGCTCGGCGACCCACAGGAAGGATATCCCGATCCAGCGGGACATCGTGATGCGCAGTGCGTTGCGCTCATATTCCTGCTCTTCCTTATAGCCGGCGTAGTCGACGGTGGGGCCGATCGTTTCGTTGAATACCGACAGATCGACCGCGAACGATCCCTGCGTGTAGCGGTAGCCGAACCCGAAGGCGGGCTCGACGGCGATGCGTCGTTCGTCGAACAGCAGGCCGCCGCCCACCTTGAGGTAGACCCGGCCGCCGTCGGCGACCGGCTCGTCGCCCTTTTCTTCCGCGGCGGGCTGGTCCTTTTCCGGTCCCTGCGGCTGTTCCGGTCCATCGGCCGCGAGCGGCGTTGTGGCTAAAAGGATCAGGCAGAGTCCCCAGCAGATCCGTTTCATGTATCGGCTCCCTCGTCTGTTCTCTGAAAGATGGTCGCACCGGCGAGCACCGTATCGTCCGCGTACAGCGCCACCGCCTGCCCCGGGGTGATCGACAACTGCGGTTCGTCGAACCGCACCGCTATCGTGCCGTCGTCGCGAGGGGTCACCGTCGCCGGAGCCTCGGTGTGTTTCTGTCGTATACGGGCATGGGCCCGGAACGGGCGGTCGGGCCGGTCCATTCCCAGCCAGTTCACCTGACCGGCCACCAGCCCCCATCCGAAAAGATGGTCCTTGTCGGTCACGACGATGCGATTGTTGCGGGCGTCGATGGCGGTCACATAAAGCGGCTTCCCGCCGTCGACCCCGAGCCCGCGCCGTTGACCGACGGTGTAGTGCACGATGCCGCGATGGCGGCCGAGCACCGCCCCCTTTTCGTTCACGATATCGCCGGGTGGCGTCTCTTCGGGCGAGAAGAGTATCCCGTAGTCGCCTGCGATGAAATCCTGACTGTCGGGTCTCTCCGCGACCGGCAGGCCGATCGCGCGCGCCGTCTCTCGCACCTCTGCCTTCGTTCTCTCTCCCAGCGGGAATAGCACGCCTCCCAACTGGTCGCGGGTAAGGAACTGCAGGAAATAACTCTGATCTTTCGCCGTATCGAACGCTTTTTTCAGGAACAGGCGATCGGCGCCGGGGACGACGCGGGCGTAATGACCCGTCGCGAAAAGGTCGAACGACAGTCCCTGCGCGCGCGCCCGGTCGAGGAGAAAACCGAATTTCATGAGGTGATTGCAGCGGACGCAGGGGTTCGGGGTCCGCCCCGCAAGATATTCGCGCCGGAAATGGTCGAGCACCTCGGCGCGGTATTCTTTCTTCAGGTCTATCACATGGAACGGGATGCCGAGCCGCTCCGCGACGCGGGCGGCGGTCGCTATCTCCTCCTCTTCGCCCGGGCCGAAACAGGCGTGTTTCGTCCCCTCGGCGACCGCGGTCGAACCGTCCCATATCGCCATCGTGACGCCGATGACGCGATGTCCCGCCGCGACGAGCAGGGCCGCGGCGACCGACGAGTCGACCCCGCCGCTCATGCCGACCGCGATGACAGCGCGGGAAGAGGTCATGCCGTTAGCCCCGCTTCCTTGAGATCACTTACGGGCGTCCTTGCCGAGTTCCTGCACCTGATCGATGAATTCGTCCACATCCTTGAATTCGCGGTAGACGCTCGCGAACCGGACATAGGCGACCTTGTCCATCTTGCGGAGATGCTTCATGACCTGTTCGCCGATGACCTGCGACGATATCTCGCGCCGGTCGAGTTCCTGCACCGTCCGCTCTATCTCCTTGACCATCTGTTCGATCTGTTCCTGCGATATGCTCCGCTTGCGACAGGCTATCTCGATGCTCCGCCGTATCTTCGAACGGTCGAACGGTTCGCGCACATCGTTTTTCTTGATGACCTGCGGCATCACCTCCTCGATCCGCTCGTAGGTGGTGAAGCGGCGCCCGCAGGTGATGCACTCGCGACGACGGCGTATCTCGGCGAGGTCCTTGATGGCCCGACTGTCGATGACCTTGTCCTCATCGCTTCCGCAGAACGGGCACTTCATTGCGGTGCGTCCTCATATCTTCTGATGGCTATGCCCGATTCTTTGAGCATCTCGGCCGACAGGTCGTCGGCGTACCCTTCGGCGTAGACGACGCCGACGATACCGGCGTTTATGAGCATCTTGGTGCAGATGATGCACGGGTGGGTCGTGCAGTAAAGGGTCGAGCCCTCGATGGATATGCCGTGGTGGGCAGCCTGTATGATGGCGTTCTGTTCGGCGTGGAGCCCCCGGCAGAGTTCATGCCTCTCACCCGACGGTACCTTGAGTTTCTCGCGCAGACAGCCGGTCTCGCTGCAGTGGGTGATGCCGGTCGGCACGCCGTTGTAGCCGGTCGCAAGCACCCGCTTGTCGCGGACGAGCACCGCCCCGACGCTTCGCCGCAGGCAGGAGGAACGCCGCGCGGCGAGCCGGGCGAACTCCATGAAATATTCGTCCCACGAGGGGCGGGGTGGCCGGGTGGAGGGGGTCATGCTCACTTCCGTATCAGCGGGAATTTCGCGCAGATCTTTTTCACCTCGGCGGTCACCTCGTCGAGCACCGCCTTCGGGACGACCGTCTCGTCAACGCCGCCTTTCGGCATCTCGTTGGTCTTGATCGCCATGATGACCTTGTCCATCAACCGCACCACCTGCCGCGCGTCGTCCTCCTTGAGTCCGCGGGTCGTGATGAAGGGGGCGCCGACGCGGATGCCGCTCGTCACGAACGGGCTTTCGGTGTCGAACGGGACCATGTTGCGATTCACGGTGATATGCGCGAGATCGAGCACATTCTGCACGATCTTGCCGGTCTTTCCCTTGTTGCGGAGATCGACGAGCATGAGGTGGTTGTCGGTGCCGCCCGATACGAGGTTATAGCCGAGTTTCACAAATTCGTCGGCCATCGCGGCGGCGTTCTTCAGCACCTGTCCCTGATAGGCCTTGAACTCGGGTTTCATCGCTTCAAGCAGGCAGACCGCCTTGGCGGCGATGATGTGCATGAGCGGGCCGCCCTGCATGCCGGGGAAGACGGCCGAATTGAGTATTTTCTCGAATTCCTTCTTGGCGAGTATGAGTCCGGCGCGCGGGCCGCGCAGTGTCTTGTGGGTGGTCGTCGTCACGAAGTCGGCGTAGGGGACCGGGCTCGGGTGATGGCCGGTCGCGACCAGCCCCGCGATGTGGGCCATGTCGACGGTGAAGTAGGCCTTCACCTTGTCGGCGATGGCGCGGAACCGCGGGAAATCAAGGGTGCGCGGGTAGGCCGAGGCGCCGGCGAGTATCATCTGCGGCTTGTGTTCGACCGCAAGTTTTTCCAGTTCGTCGTAGTCGATGCGGCCGGTTTCCTTCGCCACGCCGTAGGGGATTATCTTGTAGAGTTTGCCCGAGAAGTTGACGGGGCTCCCGTGGGTCAGGTGGCCGCCGTGGTCGAGGTTCATCGCGAGGATGGTATCGCCCGGCTTGAGCGCCGCAAAGTAGACCCCCATGTTGGCCTGCGACCCGCTGTGGGGCTGGACATTGGCGTATTCGGCGCCGAACAGTTCGCACGCCCGTTTCTTGGCCAGTTGCTCGGCCTTGTCGACCACCTCGCAACCGCCGTAGTAGCGTTTACCGGGATAGCCTTCGGCGTATTTGTTGGTTAGGATGGAGCCCTGCGCCTCCATGACCGCCTTCGAGGTGAAGTTCTCGCTCGCGATGAGCTCTAAGCCGAACTCTTGCCGCTCCGCCTCCTCTTCGATGATCTTCGCGATCTCGGGATCGACCGACGGGATGTGTTTCAGGTCAAGCATCTTTTCCTCCGGATAAGTTTTCAAGCGTCGAACGAAATGCGATTCTAACGGGACGGAAAAGGTTTGTCAACCATTTGCGGCATCGGCCGAGAAGCCGCGCGTGGCGAGGCGGCGCCGCGCCTCGTTCCGCTCCCAGCGCATCTTCGCGGCGAGCGCCTTGGCTATCACCCGCTCCTCGGCGACGGGGTAGGCCTCGCGCAGTTCGCGGTCGGAAAAGAGCGACCGCGCCTTTTTCTCGATGAGTTTCTTGCAGAAGAAGAGGAACCCCTTTCGGCGCCGTTTCATCTCGGCGGCGTAGGCCTCGAGGATGCGCCGGTCGTCGAGGTAGCGCAGTTCCCGGAGTTTCTTCAGGGCCGACTCGGCCTCTTCGCGCGAAAAGTCCTTTTCGATGAGTTTATCGACGAGTTCGGTGGAGAAATGATCGCGTCGCGCGAGGAGCGAAAGCGCCTGTTTGAGACAGGCGTTGCGGCCGGCGTCAGCCGAGTTCGAACTCGTCATCTATCGTCTTGGAATCGACCGATGCGTTCTTCTCGACCTTCTGGCCGAACTGGTTCCCCTTGTCGTCGAACGCGCTCCAGTCGCCGTCGCCCGATATCGCGACCCCCTTCATGCGGAGAACGAGGTCGTCGGGACTCGTGGCATTGTCGAGCGCCTCTTTCTGGGTGATATGACCGTCACGGAACAGCTGATAGATGGACTGGTCGAACGACTGCATGCCGTAGTTGGTGTGGCCGCGCTCGATAATGCTGGGAAGTTCCTTGAGCCGCGACAGATCGAGCACGATCTCCTTGACGATCGCTGTATTGAGCAGGACCTCGACCGCCGGGACGCGGCCGCGCCCGTCCTTGTTCTTGAGCAGGCGCTGGGATACGGCGGCGGTGAGGACCGCCGCGAGTTGCTGGCGTATCTGCGACTGCTGGTGGGTCGGGAAGGCGCCGACGACGCGGTTGACCGTTTCGGCGGCGTCGAGCGTGTGAAGCGTCGAGAGGACCAGATGCCCGGTCTCGGCGGCGGTGAGCGCTATCTCTATAGTTTCAAGATCGCGCATCTCGCCGACCATGATGACATCGGGGTCCTGCCGGAGCGCCGACCGGAGCGCCCGCGAGAAACTGCGGGTGTCGAGCCCGACCTCGCGCTGGTTTACGATCGATTTCTTGTCGCGTATCAGGAATTCGATGGGATCCTCAATGGTGACGATGTGACAGGTGCGGTTCGCGTTGATGTGCTCGATCATCGCGGCGAGCGTCGTCGATTTGCCCGACCCGGTGGTGCCGGTCACGAGCACGAGCCCGCGCCGCTGGAGCGCGACCTTTTTGAGGATGTTAGGCAGGAGCAGTTCGTCGAGCGGTTTGACCGAGAAGGGGATGATGCGGAACACGAGCCCGATACTGCCGCGCTGGCGGAAGACATTGACGCGGAAGCGGCCGACGCCGGCGAGCGAGTAGGCAAGATCGACCTCGTTGGATTCCTTGAACTGCGCGCGCTGGTCGTCGTTGAGCGCCTCCTCGACGATGGTATCGATGTGTTCCGGCTTGAGTGGGCCGAACTCCTCGACCTTCACGAGTTGCCCGTTGATGCGGAACACCGGGGCCGAGAAGGTCTTGAGATGGATGTCGGACGCCTGTATCTTCGCCGCGAGGGCGAGTATCTCCTTGAGTTTAGCCGCTTCCGCCGCCATGCGCTATTCCCCTCCCTTCTTGCGGCCTTTCGCCGCCGTTTCCTGTTTGGGCGCCTTCTGCTCCTCAGCCGGTTCGGTCTCGGCCTTGAGGTTGTGCAGTTCCTTGACCTTGGCGACCACCTGCTTGAGGAGTTCCGGCTTTTCGCGCAGGGTCTGCGCCACATTGCCGGCCCCCTGCCCGAGCCGCTCGTCGCCGTAGGAATACCAACTGCCCGATTTCTGTATCACGCCGTCGCGCTCGGCCTGACCCACGAGATCGGCGAGCCGGTCTATGCCTCGCCCGAAGACGAGATCGAACATCGCCTCGCGGAACGGCGGGAACATCTTGTTCTTGACGATCTTCACCCGCACCTGATTGCCGACGACCTCCTCGCGTTCCTTGATACTGGCGATGCGCCGCACATCGATACGGACCGAGGCGTAGAATTTGAGCGCGTTGCCGCCGGTGGTCGTTTCGGGGTTGCCGAACATGACGCCGATCTTCATGCGCAACTGGTTGATGAAGATGAGGCAGGTCTTCGATCTCGACACCGCGCCGGTCAGTTTGCGGAGCGCCTGCGACATGAGCCGCGCCTGTACGCCGACCTGACTGTCGCCCATCTCGCCCTCTATCTCGGAGCGCGGCACGAGCGCCGCGACCGAGTCGACGACGACCACATCGATGGCGTTGCTGCGGACAAGCGTCTCGGCTATCTCGAGCGCCTGTTCGCCGTGGTCGGGCTGCGACACGACGAGCGACTCGACCTGTATCCCCAGTTTCTTCGCGTAGGTGATGTCGAACGCGTGCTCGGCGTCTATGAAGGCGGCGGCGCCGCCCCGTTTCTGCGCTTCGGCGATGGCGTGGAGCGCGAGCGTCGTCTTGCCCGACCCTTCGGGCCCGTATATCTCGACGATGCGACCGCGCGGGTAGCCGCCGATGCCGAGTGCGATGTCGAGACTTATCGCGCCGCTCGGGATGACCGGTATGTCGGCCTGCGTCGTTTCGTCGCCGAGCACCATGACCGCCCCTTTCCCGTACTGCTTCTCAATGCCCTTAATGACCGAATCCAGCACATCTTTCCTCTTCTGATCCATGGTCGCGACCCCCTTGTGGAATAAGGTTAAGTGTTCATATCCCGTAGCCGACGGCATACCTGCCGGAGCGATGATACCCGACCGGGAACGAAAAGCAACAGGTCGCCCGTTTTTTTGTACGGCGCCTCGCTTCTCCTTGCAAAGGGACGGGGTTCGCGCTAATATCGCCGTCAGGACGGAAGGAGGAATGATGCAGGAGCGGATAGAACACCTCAAAAAGATATGGCAGGCGATAGGGGAGGCCGCGGCGATCGCGCGCCGGTCGCCTTCCGGGATACGGCTCGTCGGTGTCTCGAAACACAAGCCGGCATCGCTCATCCGCGAATTCCGCCGCGCCGGACTCGCCGACATCGGCGAAAGTTATGTACAGGAATTCATCCAGAAATACGAAGAGTTGCGCGCGGAGGAGATCGAGTGGCACTTCATCGGTCACCTTCAGAGCAACAAGGTCAAATACATCATAGACAAGGTCCGCTGGATCCACTCGGTCGATTCGGTGAAATTGGCCGAGGAGATACAGAAACAGGCCGAAAAACACGATATCGCCCGCATCAACATCCTTCTCCAGATAAATACCGGCGGCGAGGACTCGAAAAGCGGCGCCGACGCCGACGGGGCGATCGCCCTCTACCGCGCCGTGAAGGATCTCGACCGGCTCGCGGTGCGCGGTCTCATGACGCTCCCGCCGTTCCTCGAGCCCGAAGAGGTGCGTCCCTACTTCCGGCAACTCCGCGAACTGCGCGACCGCATCCTCCGTGAAGAGGGGGCCGATCCGCTGATCTTTTCGGAACTTTCGATGGGGATGTCGGGCGATTTCGATGTCGCCATCGAGGAGGGGGCGACGATGGTGCGGCTCGGCACTATCCTGTTCGGAGCGCGGTAACGATCTAAAGGAGGGCTAGAAGGGAGGAGGGATCTCTCCGTCGCCGCCCTGTCCCTCTTCGTCGATGATGCCGTTGCAGTTATCGTCGATGCCGTTGCCGAGCAGTTCTTCGGCGCTGGGGGAGATAGCCGGATCGGTCGGCGCGCAGTCGCAGAGATCGCCGTGTCCGTCGCCGTCCGAATCGTTGCCGCAGGCCTCGCAGACCCAGAGATTGTCATTCCAGCAACTGGCCGCGTACCAGACGGGAAGGCCGTTGCCGTCGGCACGGACCTCGACGCACTCCTCGCCATCCTCCTGATAGGGTTGTCCGGAAGCCCATTTACGGTAGGTGGGCTGATCGAGGGCGTCCCACCGCCAAACCCCGCGATCCATGTTATAACGCAGGCCGATCCAGTAGGAGGGCGGCTCTTCTCCCCAGAAGTTGGTGAGCGTTTCATATATCCATGTGTTCTCGGCCGGTCCGTTGATGACCACCGGATGATAACCCCACGGGCACGGGTTATCGTAGTAGTAACTGCTGTAAAAAAGGAACAGGTAGGTGTGGCCGTTGTAGTCGAAGGTGGGGCCGTCGCAGGGACCCTCGCCCATGAATTCATCGATCTTCCCGTTACAATCGTTGTCCATGCCGTCGCACCAGTCCCCTTCATTGCCGGGGCGGCAGGAATCGTTCAGGGGGGCGCAGTCGCACTCGTCGCCGGCGCCGTCGTAATCGCTGTCGGTCTGATCGGGGTTGGGTATCTCCGGACAGTTGTCGCCCCAGTCGGCATAGCCGTCGCCATCGCTGTCGGGTTCGCAGTAACCGCCATCGCCCGAGAAGTAGATGTAGCCCTCCATGCAATCCTCGCAGGTCGGACCCGCGAAGGGTTCGGGGCAATCGCACCCGGTGCCGTTGCAAGAGCCGCCGTTATTGCAGTAGAGGTACTCTCCCGGGATGCAACTTTCCGAGGAGGAGTCGGCCCCGTTGCAGTGATCACCCGCGGTGCAGGGATCGCCATCATCACAGGGGTATCCGTTCTGCGCGATGCTATCGGGGGGACAGTCCTTGCCATTGCCGGGGCATTTCTCGGCGGCGTCGCAGACATCGGCGGCGGCGCGACAGACGACCGTGTTCGGCTTGAAGGCGTTCCCGGGGCAGGCGGGCGCGGAGCCGGTGCAGTTTTCCGGCAGATCGCAGAACCCGGCGGCGGCGCGGCATTCGACCGTGTTCGGTTTGAAGCCGTCGGGAGGACAGGCCGGGGCGTTGCCCGGACAGTTCTCGGCGACATCGCAGGCACCGTTGGCGACGCGGCATTCGACCGTGTTCGGCTTGAAGCCATCGGGGGGGCAGGCCTTCG